>JAFUZV010000050.1 GCA_017476425.1 Selenomonadaceae bacterium | reverse complement strand
CCGATCAGAAAGCCGAAAGTTAAAACCATTCAAGTTCCGGGATCAACTGCAACACAACGATCATCAACACGATCAGGAAATTCATCGGCAAGTTTAGCGGCTTTAGAAGAACGGAAAAATCGAATGGAATTGTTATATGAAATGGGCGCAATAAGTCGTAAAGAAATGGAAGCCGCCGTTAGAGAATACGAATTAGCAAAAGCCTCAGCCGGTTCATCAGCAGAAACAGAATCGACGATTGAAACGCCGCCGACAACTCAAGAAGTGATCGAATACGAAATTGAATACGTCGATCAACTTCAACCAACGCCGCCGGAAATTTTGAAAGGTGCACAATTAGCGATCAAACAAGCCGAATTATCATTAAATGTTGCAAGGCAAGAAGCACAACAGACTGAAGTCATTGCGCCGGTTGACGGAGTAATTTATTATGGCGTTGAAGTCGACGAAGAGATCAAAGCCGGTGATGTTGTTGCTCGTGTCGGTGACAGCAATGAATTGTGGCTTGAGGCTGAAGTCACTGAATCGCAATTTGAAAAAATTTCACTCGGTAAATTAGTAAGTTATTCGATCAACGGCAATAAATTAACCGGCACAGTTATAGAAAAGATCGCTCCGTCGAATGAAGAAATTACAACTGATCAAATTGAAAAGCCGATCGAATCTGTTGAAAATCCTGCAACTAATGAAAATATTCAGCCTGAAGTTAATCAAAATCAACCTGCAATGAATGAAGATCAACATAACGGGCAAGGCGGTCCGATCAGCGGAATAAAAATTGCTCAAGCTGAGGCGGAACAATCAACAGATAATGACTCAAAAAATGTTATTGCAAATGAAATTCTTGATCAAGTTGTGAATGAAAATCCGCCAAAAGATCAAGCCGTTAATGATCAGCCTAATGCTGAAAATCAACCAGTCGATCAACCGTCTTTGAATGTTCCTGTTGAAGATCAAAATCCTGCACTCAAAGATAAATTCATTGTGAAATTTTCCTTGCCTGCCGAAAGAAATTTTGAGTGCAAGCCGAATATGACTGTTGCTGTAACGGTGAATCTTTAAAAAAATTTTTCTGATCAAAAAAGTCGTCAAGGATCAAAAATCCAAGACGACTAATTTTTTTGCAAATTTATTTCAATCAATCTTCAATGATCGTTTCAAGTGCAATTTTAACCATATCATTAAAATTAGTTTCACGTTCAGCAGGTGGAACTTCTTCATGCGTCAAAAGATGATCGCTGACAGTGAAGATCGCTAAACCTTGCACACCGGCTTCAGCGGCAAGAAGATAAAGCGCAGCAGATTCCATTTCAACAGCAAGAATGCCATACTGAATTAATTTGTCATTAAGTGATCTTTTTCCGTCGCCGAAAATTCCATTAATGTCACCATAATCGTTATAAAATCTGTCCGTGCAAATTACATTTCCAACTTTAACCGGCATATTGAGTTTTCTGGAATTATTAACAGCCTTTTCAAGAAGATCGAAATTAGAAATCAACGAAAAATTAACTGCGCCGCCGAAAACTTGATGAACGATCGACGAATCAGTAGTAGCACCTTGAGCGATCAAAACGTCACGAAGTTTAAGGTCTTTATGCATTCCGCCGCAACTTCCAACACGAATTAATTTCTTGCAACCAAAAACATTGATTAATTCGTGAACGTAAATCGAAAATGACGGAATACCCATTCCGGTGCCTTGAACTGAAACGTCAACGCCTTTATACTTGCCGGTGTAACCGTAGACGTTGCGAATATCAGTATAAAGTTTTGCACCTTCTAAAAAAGTTTCAGCGATATGTTTTGCTCTTAACGGATCGCCGGGCAATAAAATTCTTTCGGCAATGTCTCCAACATTCGCCGCATTATGTGGTGAACTCATTAAATAATTCCTCCAATCTGATTTTTGATCGAAAATAATTTTGAACTCAATAAAGAAATTTTAACATAAAAAAAGGTTTACGACAATGAAAACAACAATCTAAAATTTAAGCGATTATAACAATACTTTTGTATTAAAAGAAAAATTTTTAAATTCTCTATTGAAAAAATTTTTTTCTATGCTATCATTAACGGTTGAAAGGTAGTGAGGTAAATGGACAAGGAAAAGTTGAATAGAATTAATGAGCTTGCAAGGAAGAAGCGCAGCGTTGGTCTTAACAATGAAGAAATTAGCGAACAAAAAAAACTTTATGAAGAATATCTTGCAGGCATTCGTGGTCAAGTGATCAATCTTTTAGAAAGCATTGAAATTGTAGATGCAACTGACAAGTCAAAAAAAAATGAGCCTGAGAAAAAAAATATTACAAGTTTTCAACAAACCCACGTTATACTTGGTCAACGAATTTTGCATTGAGGTGAATTTATGAAGATTGGATTTATAGGCGGCGGCGCACTTGCTGAAATGGTTATTAGAGGAATTACAAAAAATTTCATTGAGCCTTCTAATATTTACGTCGCTGAACGTAGGCAAGAAAGATGTGACGAATTAAATAGACTTTATAATGTTAATGCACAAGTTAAAGCAGAATTTTTTTCAGAGATTGATATTTTAATTATCGCCGTCAAGCCGAAAGATGCACGATCGGCAATGAATGAGATCAGCAGTAAAGTTAAATCTGATACTGTGATTGTTTCAGTTGTTGCAGGTTTTCAAATTTCAAGAGTTGAGGAACATTTCATTTCACAACCTGTTATCAGAGTTATGCCGAACGTTGCAATTTCAGTTAGTGAAGGTATGAGTGCATTTGTACGTGGAAAAAATGCTAAACCTGCTGACGTTGAGACATTTATTAAAATTTGGTCTAATCTCGGAAGATTTATTGAAGTCGACGAAAAATTAATGGACGCAGTAACAGGATTAAGTGGAAGTGGTCCGGCTTATGCTTTTTTAATGATCGATGCTTTGTCTGATGGCGGTGTTGCAGCAGGTCTTTCAAGATCACAGGCGATTGAATTAGCGGCGCAGACTTTACTCGGAGCGGCTAAAATGGTTTTGGAGACTAATAATCACCCTGATGTTTTACGTGATAAAGTTACTTCACCGGCAGGTACGACGATCGAAGGTGTAAGAGTTTTGGAAAAGTGTGGCGTAAGAAGTGCATTAATTGAGGCAGTTATCGCCGCAACGGAAAAATCAAAAGCGTTATAAAAGTTTCTTTTGCAAATTAATTATAAAAAATCACAAGCGATAAAAATTAAAATTTTTACTTGACAAATAAAAAATTTTTTTGTATACTTGTCAACGTTGACGGGGCATAGCGCAGTTTGGTAGCGCACTTCGCTTGGGACGAAGGGGTCGAGTGTTCGAATCACTCTGCTCCGACCATTTAATTTAATATAGAATGCAGAATTAAGAATGTAGAATTTTCTTGATTCTGCATTTTCGCTTTTCAAAATAAAAATGTCAGCATTATTAACAATTCAGTGATTGTTGTTACTGCACCATAAACATCGCCGGTTACGCCGCCGATTTTTTTTGTGGAAAAATTTCCAAAATAAATTGTAAAGCTGATCGTTACGATCAAGGCAATGCTTAAATTAAAAAAATTTTCTTTGACGATCATAATTGGCGATAATAATATCAATGTTTCAATCGTTGCAAAGATCAGCGTTGAATGTGTTGCATATTCTGAAAAGGCTTTGCCCATACCTTCATTTCTTGCATATCGAAATTCAGCGATCGTCAAAACCATCATCAAACGAGAAATGATCGGCGCAGCATAGATCGCAGATAAAAATTTCAATGTTGACAAGTTCGCAAGTTCAAATAGCGTTGCAAATTCAAAGATCGACAGCATAATAAAACTTACAACGCCAAAAGCTCCGACGCGGCTATCTTTCATTATCTCAAGCATACGATCACGATCACGCCCGCTAAATAGTCCGTCGAATGTATCCATAAAGCCGTCGCAATGAATGCCGCCAGTTAAAATCGCTATTGAAGTCAAAATGATCGCCGCTTGCAATGCTGGAAATTGTAAATTTGTTAAAAGCATTGAAAAATCTACTTCACCAACGATCAAAAAATTCACAAAAAAAATTATCATCAAATAACAAATTCCAAGTATCGCTCCGATCGCCGGAAAAAATTTTACACTCTTGCCAAATGATTCTTCAGTCCAGATCGTTTGCTTGATCAAAAAAATTCTCGTTAAAAATTGTAATGCAACAAAAAATGCGTTCACTGTTCAACCTCAATTCTTGCAAAATTATTTTTGAAATGTTATTATAACAGAAAATTTCATTAGAGGTGAAGAAATTGACTGCAAGAATTTTAGAAGGCAAGGAATTTTCATTAAAGATCAAAGAAGAAGCTAAATTAGGCGTTGAGGAACTCAAAAATAAATTCGGAGTTACGCCATCATTAGCCGTTGTGATCGTCGGTGAAAATCCTGCATCACAAGTTTACGTCAGAAATAAGCATAAAACTTGCGAAGAGCTCGGAAT
>JAFUZV010000049.1 GCA_017476425.1 Selenomonadaceae bacterium | reverse complement strand
ACCCAATCGACATTTGAAAGATCAACGCCGTTATCAAGTGCACTTTGTGCTGATTCAATATATTTTGACTTGATATAATCTTTGAAAGTTCCGTTGCCTTTATCGTCCAAATCTAAAACTTTGCCGCTTTGATCGTGAAGATCAAGACTGTTGACATAATAAGGAAAAGCCGCTTTTAAAAGTTCAGAGACTTCGATCTCTTTAGCCGTCATATCAACCGCTTCTGTTGAGGCGATCGGATTATTTGCACTGTCTGAATCAAGTTTTAAATTTAATTTCTTCGACGGCTTATAAAGTCCACGAGCCTCAAGGTCTTGCAACTGCCACATTGCAGGATAATATTTATTAACGCCGTTAAAAATCCATTCATAAGCCATATCAGCGTGATCTAAATTCGTGATCGGACAATAACAACTTGCAGCAAAAATATCATCGCCGGCAGCATCAGACGCTGCGCCGATCTCTGAAAGATATGACGCATATTCTTTAGCATTGCCGGTAACTCCGAGAAGTGCCGAAAGTGCTCCGCCTGCACTGGTTCCATTTGAAATTATTTTTTCAGGATCACCGGCAGGTAAATTATCACGATTGAATTTCAAATATCTTACTGCCGCTTTATAATCAACGATAAATGCAGGAGCTTTACCAACATAAACATTATTAACAACATTTGTACGTCCACGAATCGCCTGACAAGCAACAACATAACCTCGTGAAAGAGCATAAAGAACAGCATTTGCGCCGCCGCCAGCCATTCGATCATTTTCAACAGGCGTTAAAGCCTTACCGGGCATATAGCCGCCAACACCATTAGGCATAAAAATCGGCGCAGTCTTAGCCGTGTAACCGTTGATCGTCTTGCCTTCAAGATAACCTTTCGGAATATAAATATTCATTGATTGATATTCTGCAATTTTCGGCTTGCCAACGTAAACGATATTTTCATAAGCAAGATAATTCACAACTTGACCATTACAATTCTTTGAATACTCTTTGCCTATGCTTGCGTCAAAATTGAGATCGTAAACGCCATTTTTCAAATTACTTACAGTTATGAAAATCTTTTCAGACAGAATAGATCTTGCCTGTGCAATGTCAGCATTGATTGACATTGTAGTGCTTAATACTCCAACACTTAACGCCGCAATTAGTAAACGCTTGAAAATTTTTTTACTCATTAATTTATCACTCCAAAAAAAATTTTTATAATTATTCATCAGATTTATTCATAATCTCTGCATTTTCTACTGCTGATAAAGTTGCAGAGAATTTTTTTAATGCTTCAATCGCTTCTTCAGTCGAATTAACTAAAACTAATTCAACACGATTTCCTAAAAGTTTTTTTGCTTGCTTGAAAACTAAACGATAATCAAAACTCGACGCGACTAAAACATAAGACGAGGCAAGATCACTATGAGCCGCTCCGACAATTTCAGCGATCGAAGGTGATTCAGCAGCACTTCCGCTGATTAAAATTGACGCTCCTGCATCTTGCAAGCGTTGAGCCTCATCATTATTTTTAGCAACCGCAAGAGCCGCTACAGGCATAATTGCATCTCTTGCCGGCAAAATGTGACTTTCACTCATATTAGTAATTTTAACTTCACGAAGTGGACCCCAGCCGATCGCCTGTTCGATCGCTTTACCAACGTGATCGGTGTGAAAATGAACTTCGATCGATCCGCTTAATCTCTCAACGATCGAAAAACTTGAAAGATCGCTCATCTGCCTCTTCATTTCATCTAAACTTGCTACAGGATTTTTTACACGAAGTCTAACACAATAAGGACGAACAATATCATTTCGAGGATCAGGCATATTTCGACCGGCACCTAAACCAAGCGATAAACTAACTGCCGGTGAGACAAAATTCCCATCAAGACCTTTCAAACAGCCATTTAAGAAACAAAACATTATATAAGCACCGGCATCATTATGTTCGTAGCTGTCCATTGATTTTTTTCCGGCATTGATCGCCGCCTCTAAAATTTCTGAAATAGGTTTTTCGTCACGTACAGCACGATAAGCACCTTTAGCGACTGCTTTAGCAACGACTATAAAAGGATGTTCGGGAATTTCCGGGATAACACGTTGAGAATATAAAATTCCATATTGAAAAGCCTTACCAAATTCGGAACTCGTCGCGTCATATTTTCCGGCTAAACCGGTTGCAATACCTCTAAACATCTGTGCAAGGACAACGCCGGAATTTCCACGAGCTCCGAAGACTGCCGCTGTTGCAACTCTCCTTGATAAGCCGCCTATGCTGTCGTCTTTTGAATCAGCAAGCGGCATAACTGCTGCGCCCATAGTTCGTAAAATGTGAGTTCCGGGCAATGTTCCTGTACCTTTCAAGGAATTTATATTTTCGTATTCAAGCAGAAATTCACTATAAGCACCGGCAACCATTCTTTTAAAATCACTGCCGGTTATGACTTCTCTGTTTCCGCTCATTTTTATCACCTCGATTAATTTTGTTTAGTAGTCTGACGCTAAAGCAAGCCCGTAAATTTCAGCAACACCATTTTCAGAAAAAACTTTTGCACATTCTTTCATAGTCGTGCCGGTAGTGAAAATGTCGTCAAGCAGTAAAATTTTTTTGTTGATGATCTTTTCGTTAGCTCCTTCAACAAGTGAAAATGCTCCGACAAGTTCCGTTTTACGTTCTTCAGGCGAAAGTTTATAAAGATGATCAGTTGATCGGTTACGAATTATCAAACGTTCCATTGAAATATTTTGACGCTTTAAAAATTCGCCGAAAATCAATTCAACTTGATTAAAGCCGCGTTCTTTCTCACGATCAATATATAACGGAACTGCAACGGCAATATCAATTTTTGAAAGTAATTCATTCAACTGTTCAGATTCGTTGATCGCTTTCTCCAAAATTTTATTTATCGCCTTCAAAGTCTTAAAATTGAAGTTAAATTTTAAATCTCTAATGATCTCACGAGTTCCTTCACGATATTTTGTAATTCGCCAGACTTCTTTGATCGGATCATTTTTTTTAGGTGAATGATCAACGGCTAAAATTTTTTCTTCGCATTCTTCACAAAGAATATCATCACGATTTTCAATATAAGCGTCGCAGATCGGACATTTCGGCGGATATATAAAATCAAGCAAAGAATTTTGAATTTCAGTAAAAATTTTTTTAATCATCACAAAGTAAAATTATCACCAAGATAAAACTTTTTAGCGATCGGACTATTTGCAATTTCTTCAGCATTGCCTTCAAGCAAAATTTTTCCTTCATTGAGAATATAAGCACGATCGACAATGTGAAGAGTCTCACGAACATTATGATCAGTTATCAAAATTCCCATTCCACGTTCTCTAAGATATTGAATTATCGTTTGAATATCAGCAACTGCAAGCGGATCGACACCGGCAAAAGGTTCATCAAGTAAAATAAATTGCGGCTCTAATGCTAAACACCTTGCGATTTCAACTCTACGACGTTCACCGCCGCTTAATTCAGTGCCTTTTCTTTCGACAACGTGTCGAATATTAAATTCATCAAGAAGATTTTCAAATTTTTTCTTTCGTTCATCATTGCTAAGTTTCGTCGTCTCAAGTATCGCCATAATATTTTCTTCAACGGTTAATTTTCTAAAAATTGATGCTTCTTGCGTCAAATAACTTATTCCAAGCCTGGCACGTCGATACATAGGCAATTCTGTAATATTAATGTCAGATAAAAAAACTTCACCTTCATCAGGCTTTTCAAGACCGACGATCATATAAAATGAAGTCGTTTTTCCTGCGCCATTCGGACCTAGTAAGCCGACAATTTCACCTTTCTCAACTCTCAATGATACGTGATTAACCGCCGTATGACCTTTGAAGGTTTTTACTAAATTTTTCGCTTCAATATCTATTCTCTTCACCTTCAATCATTTCAATGCACTTTGTAAAGTTCTCATATTTTGACGCATTTTATTTATATAATCGTCAGCATTTTCCGGGATAGCCTCGCCGGTAACGATCGGATCAAGTGTATAAATTTTTGCGCCGGTTTCATTTGCGATCGTCTCCGCAGCAGAAGGTGAATATTGTGGCTCAGTGAAAATAACTTTAACCGGTAAATCTTTCAATTTGTCGATCGTCTCTGCTAATTCTTTCGGTGATGGTTCAGTGCCAGGCTCACGTTCAATCACTGAAATTATATTTAAATCAAATTCATTTGCAAAATATGGAAACGCTTCGTGAAATGTAACAATATCTTTGTTCGGAAGAAAATCTAAATTATCGTGCATTGTGTTAGTCAATTCATCAAGTTTAGTTACATAATCCAGTGCATTTTTCTTGTAATCAAGCGAATGATCCGGATCAATTTCTGATAATCTATTGCAAAGTTCTATAACTTGACGTTTAGCATAAAGCAGACTTAACCAGACGTGTGGATTAGGCTCATCATTGACGACAATCGGTCTAATTTCATTATCTTTTGAAAGATCAATAATTTTCAAGTCAGAAACTTCAGCGGCTTTATCTAAAAAATTTTCCATTCCAAAACCATTTACAACTAAAACATTTCCAGTTGAAAGAGTTTTCATATCTTCAGTTGTCAGTTGATAATCGTGCAGACAGCCGGTCTGAGGCGCAGTTAAATTCACAACTTCAACATCATTTATACCTTTTGTTAAATTTATAGCGTAAAGATACATAGGATAAAATGACGTAATTATTCTAAATTTGCCATCAGTGCCTTTTCCGCCGCCGCAACCTGTTACTATAAATGTCATCAATGTCAAAGCAGCGATCAAAATTTTAATTTTCATTATTTCCTCCGAATGAATTATGCAAGATTTTCCGTAGCAATCATTTTAACTTCTTCGAGTGGCAATTCTGTAATTTCTACAATATCTTCTAAAGAAAATTTTTTCTTAACAAGTTTAATTGCCATTTTATAACGTTCCTCTTTAATAACTCTTTCAGTAACTTTCCTTCTGAAATCGTCCATTACTTTACTCATTTTCGGTTCACCTTTTTATATATCATACGATTAGTAATTTTGTTATGCAAAATTCTCTGTAGCGATCATTTTAACTTCTTCAAGTGGCAATTCTGTAATTTCTGCAATATCTTCTAAAGAAAATTTTTTCTTAACAAGTTTAATTGCCATTTTTTGATGCTCTTTTTTTATAACTTCTTTAGTAACTCTTTCAGTAACTTTTTTTCTAAAATCGTCCATTACTTTACTCATTTTCGGTTCACCTTCTTCCATATATTTAAAACCTTTCGATCTTTCAGCAAGAATTTCATAATTCATTTCGTCCGGCTCTTTACAAATGAAATCGTGCATTAATTTGCCAAGCGGCGTATCATCTCGAATTGAATTATTAACGTATACAATGTGAGTTCCATCATTAAATAATTTATTTTTGCCAATGATTGATCTTTCAATAAAATAAATCGGCTCATTAAGTTTTAAGACATCATTTTCAGTTATAAAAATTATGTAAGTTTCCGGCAGATCATCAAAATTTTCACCTGGTAAAATTAAATTTGCATCCAAAATACTACTATTATATCTTGCTCGTTTAACTCCTGCACCTTTGTCTTGACGCTGAATTTCAATATTAAATTTCTTTCCGTCAGCTGATTCAGCATAAATATCAAGTCGAATACTGCGACCTTGCAAATTTTTGATTCCGTATTGAGTTTTTACTGATTTAACTTTCAAATCAATATTTAAAATGATTTTCAAAACTAATTCAGTACATTCAATGTTATCCTCAAAAAATGCTGTCATATATTCGTCGTCCATTAAACAAAAATTTTTAATTGCTTCCTCAATTTCTTTTTGATATGAATATTCCATAATTTAATTATTTTTGTACTCCTCAGCTAATTTCTTGAAAAGCGGCAATGATCTTTCAATAGTTTCAGTTTTAATGCAATAAGCTGCACGAAAATAGCCAGGACAACCAAAATCATTTCCAGGAACAAGCAAAAGATCATATTTCTTTGCTCGTTCACAAAAAGCATAATCATCATTTTCAAGACATTTCGGAAAGAGATAAAATGCTCCTTGAGGTTTATTACAAGTAAAACCTGCGTCAATCAATCCATTATAAAGAATTTCAGCATTTTTACGATAAATTGAAATATCTGACGGCATACCGGCACATTTTGCAATGACAAGTTGCCAGAGTGAAGGAGCATTGACGTGAGTTAAAACTCTTGCAGCTCCGGCGATTGATCCATAAATTTTGCCAAAATCAGCAATTTCATCAGGCACGACGATATATCCAATTCTTTCACCGGGCAATGAAAATGATTTACTGTAAGAATAACAAACGATCGAATTATTATAATAGTTCGTGACATAAGGAACTTCAATATCATAAGCAATTTCACGATAAGGCTCATCACTAATCAAAAAAATTGGCTTGCTAAATTCTTTAGACTTCTTATTTAGAATTTCAGCAAGTTTTTTAATTGTATCTTCAGAATAAACTGCACCGCTTGGATTGTTAGGCGAATTTATAATTATCGCTTTAGTATGTGAATTGATTCTTTTGATAAATTCGTCAAAATTGATCTGAAAATCTTCAACTTGTGCAGGAACAACGATCAATTTTGCTCCGACGCTTTCAACAAAACATTTATATTCAGGAAAATATGGCGCAAAAGTTATAAATTCATCATTCGGCTCACTCAATGCTTTAAATGAAATTGTGATCGCCGCTGCTGCGCCTGACGTAATGAAAAGATTTTTTCCGCTGAATTTTGTATTGAATCGCTCATTAATGCTTTTCGCTAAAATTTCCCGGACTTTAGGATTTCCAGGCGCAACTGTATAACCGTGAATTTCTGAAGTATTAGGATTCTCAAGAATTTCTATAATTGCATCTTTGATAAATTTCGGCGTTTGGACGTTAGGATTTCCAAGACTGAAGTCAAAAATATTTTCTTCACCAACTTCAGCGGCTCTTTTGCGTCCAAATTCAAAAATCGTTCTGATTGTTGACTTCTTCGTTCCAAGTTCATACATTTTTTCGTTAATCATTAAATTCATACCTTTCATTTTAGAATAAATCAATTATATCACAAAAATTTATTTTGTCGACAAAAATAAAATTTTAATTCAGTAAATGAAAATAATTTCTTTATAAGAAAAAATATTCTTTTAAAAATATAAAGTCAATATTAAATAAATTATATTATTGACAAATCAGGAAAATAAATCTATTATTTAGGATAAAGTTTTATCCTGTGAGAAGAAAGAAGTTTTATAAATGTATGAGAAAGAATTAAATCAGTTAATAAAATTAGCTCCGAATGTGTCAACTATAAAAATTTATAATATGTTAATTAATATGGAACAATTCAAAGGCGGCATTCTAGTTTCAAGAAAGTATGTAGCAGAAGAATTAAATTTATCTATTCCATATACTCATAAAATATTTGATTGGCTAATCAAGGCTGAATTTATTACAGAAACTAAGATTAATGGTTACACACAAATAATTTTGAATAAGCTGGACGAATCAGACAATAAAACTGTTGAGAAAGTGGAGCAGCCGAAAGAAAATCATCAACCCAAGCAGGAAATAATCAGAAAAGGTGGAAAAACAATCGTGAGGACAATGATTCCGGATTTTTAACAAATTTTGATCTGCTTAACATAGCAGATTTTTTAATTTCTGCAATTCAACTAAATTTCAGAAAAAATTTTAAAAAAAAGTATTGACTATTTTTTTTTTTTTTATAATAGTTATGCTGATTTTTTCAACTTGATTTGATTCTTTCAGTTTCTACTCGTTTCATTGTCCAACAAAAATCTTCAAATCCATTTTTCAACCACATTATTTGTTAAAGCTCCTAAATATTTTTAACTTCATTGTCATTCTACCGACTTTGAAGTTTTTTTTTGAAAAAATTTTTTAAAGTGCTTGACAGCCATTTTTTTTTATAATGTTTTAGCTGCATTTAAATTCAAGATTTTCATTATTTATAAATGATACTTCCTTTGTAACCTCCGCTCGGAGGATTTTTTTTATAAATTTTTAAATTTGTTATTGACAAGAAATTTTTTGTTTTTTATAATCTGTTTAACTTTATTAAAATTATAATTGTTTTTATATTTTTGTGAGGTGAGATTATGAAAGAAGTTACAATTCAAATTAAATTCATTGATGAAAGTGTTAAGACGGTTAATAAAACATACAGCGGAATAAAATCAACGATAACAGATGAACAAATTGCAAATTTCGCACAATTTATTCAGCAATTAACGAATGACACTATTTCAAATGTTTACAAAATGACGAAAGAAAATATTGATTTTTGAGGTGAAAAAATGGCAGATTTGAAAATTGTTTTAGCATTCAATGATACTACGACGAAAACTATCACAATTCCGGATGCAAAAAGCGGAATTACAAGAGCTGAAAATTTCACGCCATATTATGAGGCACTTCAAGCTGCATTTGATGATTTTGCAACGATAAAATCAGCGTATTATGAAAATATTCAGCGTACACAGATTAATTAAAAATTTATAAAAAAATTTATCTCCGATTTAAAAAATTTGTCGGAGAATTTTTTTATTGAATGAAAAATATTGAAATAAATAAAAAATTCAATTATAATTAAATCGAGGTGAAATTATGAGTAAATGGTTAATAATTTATTCTTCATTAACAGGAAACACAAAAAAGATCGCTGAAAAAATTTGTGAATCAGCAGGTGATGCAGATATTTTTGATATAAAGTCTGCGCCTGCAAATTTTTCTGATTATGAAGTTGTAGCACTCGGATATTGGCTTAAACGAGGAGCACCTGATCCATTAATGACTGAATTTCTTCCGAAAATTCACGATACAAACGTCATTTTATTTCAGACTCACGGGACAGAAAAATTCACGGAGCATTCAATAACGGCATTTGCAAGAGCCGGTTACCTTCTCGGTGAAAATTGCAAAATTCTTGGTACTTTCAGTTGTCAAGGCAAAATTAATCCTGCATTGATTGAAAAGCGAATGAAATCCGGCGAAAATGATCCACATTTAGCGAATATTGATCGCTGGAAAAAAGCGGCAGATCATCCTAATGAAGAAGATTTACAAGACGCTGAAAATTTTGTTGAGTTGATCAAGAGAAAAATTTTACTTTTAAAGAAATATGAATGAAAATGCAGGATAGAAACGAATCATAACGAATAAATTGAAGATATTATTAAATTGAGGAGAGATTTAATTGAAAGAATTAATGTTAGGCAACAAAGCGATCGCCAGAGGACTTTATGAATCAGGCGTTTGCTTTGTGTCAAGTTATCCCGGAACACCTTCAACAGAAATTACTGAAGAGGCTGTGAAATTCAACGAAATTTATTGTGAATGGGCACCAAATGAAAAAGTTGCAATGGAATCAGCGTTCGGAGCATCGCTGGCAGGAAAAAGATCATTTTGTGCACAAAAGCACGTTGGATTAAATGTCGCTTCTGATCCACTTTTTACAATGAGTTATACAGGCGTAAATGCAGGATTAGTAGTCGTAGTTGCTGATGATCCGGGTATGCACTCAAGCCAAAATGAACAAGATTCAAGACATTATGCAAAAGCGGCAAAAGTTCCAATGTTAGAGCCGTCAAATTCTGCTGAGGCTTTAGAATTTACAAAATTAGCTTATGAAATTAGTGAAAAATTTGATACGCCGGTTTTGATCAAAATGTGTACAAGAGTTGCACATTCACAATCGATCGTTGAAACGAATGATCGCGTTGAATTTACAAAATCATATGAAAAAGATATTCCAAAATATGTAATGATGCCCGGAAATGCAAAAAAAAGACATCCGATCGTTGAAGATCGAATGAAAAAATTGCTTGAATACGCAGAAACAACACCGATCAATAAAATTGAAATTAATTCAGAAGAGATCGGAATTATCACAGCGTCGACTTGTTATCAATACGTCAAAGAAGTTTTCGGCGATGAAGTCAGCATTTTGAAATTAGGAATGACAAATCCATTGCCGAATGATCTTATAAAAAATTTTGCGTCGAAAGTGAAAAAATTATTTGTAGTTGAAGAACTTGATGACGTTATCGAACAACACGTAAAAATTTTAGGTTTAGAAGTTCACGGCAGTGATATTTTACCTAGAATCGACGAATTTTTTCAAAATCAGATCGCTGAGGCTTTCGGCAAAGAAATTTCAAAAGGCGTTGAGATTGAAGATCAAATTCCAAATCGTCCGCCGGTAATGTGTGCAGGTTGTCCTCATCGTGGATTATTTTATTCACTCAAAAAACGTAAATGCACAGTTCTTGGTGACATAGGCTGTTACACGCTCGGAGCAGTTCCGCCGCTGTCAACGATCGAAATGACTCTTTGTATGGGCGCGTCGATTAGTGCAACTCACGGCTTTAATAAAATTCTTGGCAAAGATAGCGAAAATAAAACTGTTGCAGTTATCGGTGATTCAACTTTTGTGCATTCCGGTATGACAGGCTTGGCGAATGTTGCTTACAATCAATCAAATTCAACGATAATAATTTTAGATAATTCGATCACCGGAATGACAGGACATCAACAAAATCCTACGACAGGTTATAATATCAAAGGTGATCCTGCAGGAAAAATTAATCTTGAAGCACTCGTTAAATCTATGGGAATTAATCGCGTTCGTGTTGTTGATCCTTATAATCTCAAAGAATGCGACGAAGTTATCAAAGAAGAATTAGCGATTGATGAGCCGTCAGTGATTATTTCTCGTCGTCCTTGTGCATTGTTGAAATATGTTAAGCATAAATCGCCGCTTAAAGTTGATTCTGAAAAATGTATCGGCTGTAAAAATTGTATGAAAATAGGTTGCCCTGCCATTTCAATGAAAAATGGTAAAGCAACCGTAGATTCAACTTTATGTGTTGGCTGTGAAGTTTGCAGTCAACTTTGTCCTAAAAAGGCTTTTAATTAATTATTTGATTTCAGCAATAAGTTCGATCGAATTTCCTTCTTCATCAAGAATTGTGCTTTCGTAATAACCATCGCCGGTAGTTCTTGGACCACTGAAAATTTCATAGCCGTCTTTTTGAAGTTTCTTAGTAATATCGTCAACGTCTTTACGATCACCGACTTCAATAGCAATGTGATGATAACCGGTGCGATAAGTTCCTTTTGGCGGATCGTCCATCGTTGGACGCTGCATAATTTCAAGACGAGAACCACCGTCGAAAGTCAAGAAGTACGAACTGAAACCGGATTTGAAATTGTGATATTTTTCGCTTGCGTCAGCATTGAAGTATTTGACGAAAAAATCACGTGCTTTCTCCATATCGTGAACATAAATTGCAACGTGTTCAATTCTCATTATGATCACTCTCCTAAAAAATTTTTGCAAGAAATATTTTCTTCTGCTAAAATTGTATCACAAAAAAATATTTAATGATAGAATTTTTATAAAAATTTTTATTTAAAAATGGAGTGATTGAGTGAAGAAATATATTTTTCCGATCGGTTTTCTGCTCTTTGTGATAGCAATTTCAATGTTGATCAGTCATTTTACTCAACAAGCGATCCCAAAAGAGGCAAAAATTATTGAAGGCTGGAAACATATAACTTTTGATCAAATGGGCAACGCTTATTATATAAATCTTGATACGATCGTCAATGATGGCAAAACTGAAGACGAATTGAAATTTCACGCAACTTTTCAAAAAATTTACACTGATAAAGGTCGTGAGGCATTGATCGCGGCTTACAAAGATAGTGGCGTTGACGTTTCAAAGATTGATCAAGTTGATCATGAGATTGATATTTTGCATTTTAGAGATTGGGGCGGAATAAAATATTTAAGCGGCGGCAACAGCAAATTTTTCACTGCTGATAATGTTGAAATTCCTGAGCTTGAAATGAATGTTGAATACACGCAAGATAATAATCAACAGCCTATTCCGTCAAAAAGTATCGGTGAAAATTTATATGATTATGCTTTCAATCGAGTAAAAAAATAATTTTTAGTGATTAAAGACAAAAAAAAATTTCCGTTGATCGAAAATGATCAGCGGATTTTTTAATAAAAAAGCAGCTCGGTTGAACTGCATTATTTTTGATTTTTTATTTTTTATTTTTCTTTTTATATGTATCATTTCTCTTGCTGACATTGACAACCAAAATGATCAATTTATTGTCTTGAATTTCAACTATAATTCTATAACCACCAACACGATAACGCCACTTATCATTTAAATTACCTTTTAAGGCTTTTCCGCTAAATCGTGGATTTTCACAACCTTCAAGATTTTTGTTGATCCATTCTTTGATTCGATTTCTAATCGGTAAATCTAATTTATCAATGGCTTTTTTAGCGTTTTCCGTATATTCAATTGTATAAACCTTCATTTTTTAGTCAACACTTGCATTACTTCTTCTTGACTATAAGTTGTTGGATTTTTCTTGTATTCCTCTATTGCTTTTTCATAAGCCGCTAAATCTGCGTCATCATCAAAAATCATTTCAAGAATCGCTTGTCTTGCAACTTGTGAAATATTAAGATTCGATTTTTTCATATAATCATTGACAATCGCGGCTTCTTCATCATTAAAATCAACTTCATACTTCACTTGTCTTTCACCTCCTCAACCGGGTGATTAATGATATACTCGTCAATTTCGCTGAAGAAGTTAAACTGATTTGCGTTTTTCATACATCGACAATAATGAAAAGCAAAACACAAAATCAAAAAAACTTAATTAAAACTTTCCTGCCAACGATCTTTAAACGATTTTCAACGAAAAGTTGAATTGCTTTCGGATAAATAATATGTTCCTGCTCCAAAACTCTAGCGGCTAAAGTTTCTTCTGTGTCGTCGTCCTTAACTTCAACAGCCGCTTGCATAATAATCGGTCCGGAATCAGTGCCTTCGTCAACAAAATGAACAGTGCAGCCGCTGATCTTCACTCCGTAATTTAAAACATCACGATGAGCATGAGCACCCGGAAAACTCGGCAATAATGACGGATGAATATTCATAATTCGATCTTTATATTCGTGAACGAATGAAGGACTAAGAATCCTCATAAAACCGGCAAGGATCACAAGATCAACTTCAGCGGTTTTGAGTTCATTCAACAGCGATTTTTCAAAATCAGCTTGATTGTCAAAAGATTTTCTGTCGACACAAATATTTTTGATACCGACTTTTTCAGCACGAGTTAAAGCCATAACATTAGGCTTATCAGTCAAGACGATCGAAATTTCAGCGTCAAGTTTTTTATCTGTGATCGAATCAATGATCGATTGTAAATCAGTACCTCTGCCTGAACAAAGTACACCAAGTTTCATTAATTTCAAATTCTTCATTCTGCATTCTGCATTCTGCATTAAAAGACACCGCCTTTTATGGTGACTTCGTGATTTGATTTAATAACTTGACCTATTTTATAAAAAGATTCGCCGTTATCATTCAAATATTTGCAAATTCGATCAACTTCATCAGCACTAACGATCAAAACCATTCCAACACCACAATTAAACGTTCGGAACATTTCACGCCAATCAACATTGCCAAGACGTTGAATCATTTTGAAGATCGGCGGAATTTCCCAAGAATTACCGTTAATCTCAACGCCTAAATTTTCAGGCAACGCACGAGGAATATTTTCATAAAAGCCGCCGCCGGTGATATGAATCATTCCGTGAAGATCAAAATTTTTAATCAGCGGCAAACAAATTTTCGGATATAATTTCGTCGGCGTTAAAAGTTCCTCAGCGATCGTCTTGCCTAATTCATCAAAATATTCATCGCCATTCATCTTCTGACGATCAAAAATAATTTTCCTCACAAGACTAAAACCATTTGAATGTAAACCGCTTGAAGGCAAGCCGATCAACTGATCGCCTTCTTGAACTTTTTCAGCAGTGATCAATTTTGATTTCTCAACAACACCAACTGCAAAACCGGCAATGTCATACTCACCATTTTGATAGAAGCCGGACATTTCCGCCGTCTCACCACCAATCAAAGCGCAGCCGGATTCTTTGCAAGCATTCGCAACACCTTTGACGATCTCAGCAACTTTTTTCGGATCAAGTTTACCGACTGCAAGATAATCAAGGAAAAATAGCGGCTCCGCACCTTGTACAAGAATATCATTAACGCACATTGCAACGGCATCTTGTCCGATCGTGTCGTGCTTGTCAAGCATAAATGCAATTTTTAATTTCGTGCCAACGCCGTCAGTGCCGCTGACTAAAATCGGCTCATCATATTTTTTCAGTGCAAAGAGTCCGCCGAATCCACCGAGATCGCCTAACACTTCATCACGATATGTAGCACGAACAAAATTTTTGATAAGTTTAACTGATTCATTTCCGGCATCAATATCAACACCGGAATCTTTGTATGTCATTTTCTCATTCAATATAATTTACCTTTCCTAAAAATTTTAAGGAATTGCATAAAGTACCAATTCAGTTGTAGTAATTTCGTGTTGTCGAAGATAAAATTTATAATTTTTATTGAGTTCTTTAATATATTGAGGAATAGTAATTAAATCCTCAGCTTTATGATAAACACAAATTGCAAGAAATGGTTTATTTTTTTGAATTAAATTTTTTGCGCCGTGAAGTGCAGGAAGTTCAGCACCTTCAATATCCATTTTGATAAAATCAGCTTTGCCATCAGTGATCAAATTATCAAGTGCATCAACATTGATCTTTTGATCGCCTTCTGTACTAATTGATGAAGAAGTCGATTTGCCAGGTATGATGTTAAATGAAAGAACGCCTTTTTCACTCCAAGCACCTACATTAAACAATTCGACATTCTTATAACCACGTTCTTTAATGAATTTATTGAGAGCTGAAAAATTTTCCGGATCAGCTTCGACGGCGTAAATTTTTTTGTAATTGCCATTTATCCAGTTAATAAATTGTTCTATTGTATCGCCACGATAGGCACCGCAATCAACGAATGCCCCCCCCCCCCTTATATTTTTAAATTCAGATACAACGCCATTAAAGTATTGATTTGGTGTGTGCGTT
Source organism: Selenomonadaceae bacterium (assembly GCA_017476425.1). Taxonomy (GTDB): domain Bacteria; phylum Bacillota; class Negativicutes; order Selenomonadales; family Selenomonadaceae; genus Quinella. The sequence goes on along the minus strand of JAFUZV010000049.1, from coordinate 6,186 downwards.
GAATGATCAGTCAGTACATCGCCGCTCAACTTCAACTTGAAATAATTTACAAAAGTTTTGCGTGAAAAATCGTCGTTCAAAAAGTTGCAAGTCTCTATAAATTGATCAATATGATCGGAGATGTAATTGAAAGTTATTGGAAGGTGACCACTATCCAGAGAATAAAAAAATTTAATGTTTTTGTTCAAAACTCTTTCAATCGCCGAAGCATTTTGAAGACCAAGCACAAAAACATATTCACTTGATTTAGTGGACAATTCGTCAAAATTGTAAACCGGCAAATTCATATAAGTCATATTTTCACGATAGTAAGCAGCATCGACAGCAAAGCCTTCAACTTCAATGTTGCAGGACTTAAGCTCATTTAAAACATTTTTAGCACAGAGTGCTGCACCGTAAACGATAACCGGCAGATTATGACGTTTGATTTTTTCGATGGTAAGTACACGCTGATCTGCTGAGGATTTTAACTCCTTTAAAAATTCTTTGGCGTTCATTAAAAAACATCTCCATTCAAAAAATATAAAGCGGCGGCACTCAGTGAAAAAAATTACCGATACCAACCGCTTTTATTAAACTTTATTCTTGCAATTTACTAATAAAAATTTATTCAGTGAGACGACGAAGCATTTCTTGATAAGCCTCTTCAGGACTTCCAAGATCGTGACGGAAAACATCTTTGTCAAGTTTCTGTTTAGAATCTTTATCCCAGAAACGGCAATTATCCGGCGAAATTTCATCTCCAAGAATAATTCTGCCTTTTTCATCACGACCAAATTCAGTTTTGAAATCGATCAGATCAACATTCTTTGCACCGAGAATTTCTTTCAAGATCGCATTGATCGAAAATGCAAGATGTTCAATCTCATTAAGTTCAGTGAGAGTTGCAATTTCAAGTGCAATAGCGTGATAGCGATTAATAATCGGATCGCCAAGTGCATCACTCTTATAATAAAATTCAACGATCGGCATTGAAAGCGGAGTGCCTTCTTCCTTACCAAAACGAGCTGCAAGACTGCCGGCGAAGACATTACGAACAACAACCTCAAGCGGAATCATATCGATCTTTTTGACGAGCATATCTCTTGCGTCCGGCGTGCCGATATAATGATTGTCGATACCGTGATCTTTGAGGAGTTTAAAGAAGTAAGTACTAATTTTGTTGTTGATAATACCTTTGTCTTTGATAGTGCCTTTCTTCTCACCGTTACGTGCAGTCGCTTCGTCTTTGAAGAACATAATAACTTGACCCGGATCACTCGTCTCATAAATGATCTTAGCTTTGCCTTCGTGAATGACGTTACCTTTTTCCATTTGTTTACACCTCTCATTAATAAACTTGAAACGAATTTTGAAATAATTTTAACAATTTAAATTAGCAAAGTCAATCAAAGTTTTAATTTTTACTCTTCATTTAATAAAAACTGAATACATTAAAATAATCATTGAATCGAATGAGCTTAACGCCGGAATTTTTGATCCACTTGAGTTTATTAAAAATTTCTTTGTCCGTAGATTTTTTAGCAACAGCTACAAATAAAATATCAATATCATTAGGCGATAAATTTTTTGCGTCAATAATTGGATAACCATTAAACGAAGTCAGTGAATCAGGATTTTCATAAGTGTAAACTGCTTTTATTTTGTTCGACGTGAATCCTTCGCAGTCTTTTATGACGTTAAAAAATTTTTGTGCAGTGAGACCGAGACCAAATACGCCGATTCTAATGTTATCTTGTTTCAAATTCAAATCTGTCGTCCACATTTCACGCAAAAGTTCAATGTTCGCTAAACCATACCATTGTCTTTGAATTGGATTTATAATTTCATCTTGTTGCTTAATTTTTTTCGCTATACAGATCAAAGTTCCACGATATTCCGGCAGAATTTCAGAATCTCGGAGATTAAATATTCTATAGTCAGGCATTGTAAGCAATATATCTGTTATTGAATTGATTTGTCTATTATGATTCCAACTAAAATTATTTTTCTTCATACTGATATTTAAATGTTCAACTTGAAAACCATTGCTTGAATAAAAATCGCTTAAAAGTGACGGCGATAATGTGTAATAGCCGTGATTAATGGAAGATCCGCCGCCAGGAATGGTGTGAAGGACTTTTCCACCAACTTTTAACATAGTTGCAATATTAAACAGTGCTTGCCTGTAATCAAAAACGTGTTCCGTCGTTCCGCCGTCAACGATATAATCAAATTTATTTTTCAATTCGTCTGGCACTTGCTTATTCAGATCAAAAATTATATCTGCATTCTCATAATCTGAAATATCCATAGCGTGGACTTCAGAAAAACCCAAATTTTTGAAGAAAGAATAGCTATCTACAAGCCCCCCCCCTACAGTTTTAATTTCACTGTAGTTGAGCTTTACTCCGAGCTTATAAGCAAAAGCACAAAGATCGATCTTGTTGTGAAAAATTTTCAGTTTTCCGAGCATCAAAACAGATTTTCCTTTGAAGTCATTATTCAACGCTTCAGAAAAAATAATGTTTAACGCATTAGAAATACTAAGTCCCATAATTTAACCTCCGATTATTAGAATGAATTTTATTAAAAATTTTTTCAATGATCAAGATAATCCAAAAAATCAGAAATTTGATCGTCAATACTGCTTGCACTTGAAATATTTCTTGCATCTCGCGGCAAAAGTTGTTTGATCTTAAATTCACCGTGATTATCTGAAAAATTTTTTATAAGCAGACGTTCAGAATTATGATATTCAATGATTAGACGACCGAAATAATTTTTACGGAAGTCATTAAGTTCATAACCTTTATAGCCGGTAGTTTTATTAACAGGCAAATCTTCAGTTATTCTCTTGATCGTTGTCAAAAGCCAAGTATCTTTATCGCCTTTGTAAACGCCGTTATAAACAAATTCACAACGAACAAGGCAAATTGCAAGACTTCCAACGCCATAAAATTTATCAACGCCGTTTTTATAAAATAACCAGTCATTGTTAAAGTAATTAGGATCATCAAAATACTCTTTCAATGGATTATTTCCGCCAGTATTTGGAGTCATATTTATTTTGATACAAGCAAAATTAAAATCGTCACCGTTGAGTTGCAGAAGATCATTAATCGTTAGTGACATTTATTTTTCACCTGCAGCCTTTTTAACGTAAGATGCTTTCTTCTCAATTTCAGCTTCCATATTTGCACGATAATCAAAAAGTTTTTTTCTGATATTTTCATCAGTGACAGCAAGGACTTCAGCGGCAAAAAGTGCAGAATTTTTAGCACCGTTGACAGCCATAGTTGCAACAGGAACGCCTGAAGGCATTTGAACAGTTGCAAGAAGAGAATCAAAACCTTTGAAAGGTTCTGCACTGATCGGCACGCCAATAACCGGGCAAGTCGTATAACTTGCGATCACGCCTGCAAGATGAGCTGCGCAGCCTGCCGCCGCAATGAAAACTTTTGCACCATTTTTTTCTGAAGTCTCAACAAATTCTTGAACTCTTTTCGGCGTGCGATGTGCTGAGGCTACAGTAATTGCAAATTCAATTTCAAAACTTTTTAAAAGATCAACTGCAGGTTTCATAACTGACCAATCAGAATCGCTTCCCATTACGATTGCAACTTTCATAATTAAATCTCTCCTCATTAATAAATAAAAATTTCATTTATAAATATTTTTTTAAAGTATATCACAGATCAACAAAAATAATTTAAACAACGAAAAAAATTTTTTGATCAGTGAAAAATTTTTTAAAGAGATTGAAAATCAAAATTTAATTTGTAGGAAGAAAAAATTTTTTGTCGAAACATTAAACGGTTAAAAATGAATGAGAAAAATTTTTAGGGGGAAAAATTAATGCAGAGTTTTGAAACGGAACTCGGCGGACGAAAATTGATAATTGAGAATGGCAAGATGGCAAAACAAGCTAATGGCGCAGTTCTCGTCCGTTATGGTGATACAGTTGTTTTAGTTGCTGTAACTTCTTCAGCTGAACCGCGTGAAGGTGTCGACTTTTTTCCGTTGACGGTTGACTATGAAGAAAAAATGTATGCTGCAGGAAAAATTCCGGGCGGTTTTATTAAACGTGAAGGTCGTCCGGCACAATCAGCGATTCTTAAAAGCCGTTTGATTGATAGACCTATTCGCCCGTTATTTCCTGAAGGTTTTAGAAATGATGTACAAGTGATCGCAACTGTGCTTTGTTTTGATCAAGATAATCCGCCGGAAATTGCCGGAATGATCGGAGCGTCTTGTGCATTGTGCATTTCAGATATTCCTTTCAATGGACCGATCGCCGGTGTTCACGTCGGTAGAATTGACGGCGAATTTTTAATTAATCCAACTGTCGAACAAACAGAAAAATCTGATCTTGATCTGATCGTTGCCGGATCACGTGATGCAGTTATGATGGTTGAAGCCGGTGCAAAAGAATTACCGGAAGAAGTAATTTTAGAGGCGATTTTATTCGGACACGAAGAGATCAAAAAACTTGTTGCATTTCAAGAAGAAGTAGCGGCGGCTTGTGGTAAAGAGAAAAAAGATTATCCATTATTTTTACCGGATGAAGAATTAACTGCACTTGTTAAAGAATACGCCGCCGAAAAGATCAATGTTGCAATGAGAAATGCAGATAAATTAGCACGTGAGGCGGCTTTAGATGAAGTCAGCAAAGAAGTTATTGAACATTTTGCTGAAGAATATCCTGAACGTGATAAAGAAATTTCAACGATCTTATATAAATTGACAAAAGAATTAGTTAGAAAAATGATCACTCACGAAAAGATCAGACCTGACGGACGTGGACTTGAAGAAGTCAGACCGATTGAATGTGAAGTTGGAATTTTGCCACGAACTCACGGCAGTGGATTATTTACACGTGGACAAACACAAGTTTTAACTATCACGACACTTGGAGCGATCGGCGATGAACAGATTGTTGACGGTTTAGAGCCGGAATATACAAAACATTATCTGCATCATTATAATTTTCCGGGCTTTAGCGTTGGTGAAGCAAGACCTGCAAGAAGTCCCGGACGACGTGAGATCGGACACGGTGCATTAGCTGAAAGAGCTTTAGTGCCGGTTATTCCTTCGATTGAAGATTTTCCTTATACGATCAGATTAGTCTCTGAAGTTTTGGAAAGCAACGGATCAAGTTCAATGGGATCAGTCTGCGGATCAACGTTATCACTTATGCAAGCTGGTGTTAAAATCAAGCGTCCTGTTAGTGGTGTTGCAATGGGACTTGTTAAAGATGGTGATGCTCATACGATTTTAACGGATATTCAAGGTATGGAAGATGCACTCGGCGATATGGATTTTAAAGTTGCAGGAACGACTGAAGGAGTAACGGCGATTCAAATGGATATTAAAGTCGCCGGTATTGATCGTCAAATTCTTTCTGATGCATTGGAACAAGCTAAACGCGGTCGCTCATTCATTCTTGGTAAAATGTTAGAAGTTATCAGTGAACCTGCGGCGGATCTTTCACCTTATGCTCCGAGAGTTAAACGAATCAAGATCGAAGTTGATAAGATTCGTGAAGTTATCGGACCTGGCGGAAAGATGATCAACAAGATCATTGAAGAAACCGGCGTAACGATCGATATTAACGATGATGGAAATGTTTTTGTAACTTCGCCGAATGTTGAAGGTATTGACAAAGCGATCAAGATGATTGAAGATATTGTTCGTGAAATTCAAGTCGGTGAAATTTTTGAAGGCACTGTAACAAGGCTTGCATCATTCGGTGCATTCGTTGAACTTTTGCCGGGTCGTGAAGGTATGTGTCATATTTCTCAGCTTGCAACTCACAGAGTCGAAAAAGTTGAAGACGTTGTTAAAGTTGGTGATACTCTGCAAGTTAAAGTTATGGAGATTGACGATCGTGGAAAGATCAACGTTAGTCATAGTGTTTTAGTCGGCGGTGATTCATCAAATAAACCTCGTGGAAATTCCGGCGGTAAACCTTTCGGCAATGGCGGCGGAAATTCACGCAATAATAATCGTAATGACGGCGGAAAATCAACGGCTAAATCTGATTCATTTGCAAATTTACGCGGTTTCGGCGGACGCAGTAATTCAAGAGATTCAAGAGGCGATTCTCGCGGTCGTCGTCGTTAGAGATGAAAAATTTTCAATTCCGCATTCTTAATTCCTAATTATTTTAGAGGTGATAATTTAATGGCGACAGTAGATCGTTTT
>JAFUZV010000048.1 GCA_017476425.1 Selenomonadaceae bacterium | reverse complement strand
CGCTTCAGCATTTCCACTTTTTGCAAGTTTATCAATTTGCGGACCGCCGGGATAAGGCAAATTCATAACACGAGCGATTTTATCAAAGGCTTCACCGGCGGCATCGTCACGAGTCTGACCGATCAGATCAAAATTATTATAGTCATTCATCTTGATCAGTGCAGTATGACCGCCGGAAACGATCAGCGATAAAAATGGCGGCTCAAGATCAATGTGAGTTAAAAAATTTGCAAAAATATGACCTTCAAGGTGATTGACAGCGATCAACGGCACGTCAAGCGCAAATGCTAAAGTTTTAGCAGTCGAAACGCCGACTAACAATGCACCGACTAATCCGGGACCGTAAGTCACAGCGATCTGATCAACGTCGTTTAATTTAATTTCAGCTTTTGCGATCGCCTCGTCAATTACAGGAATTATATTTAAAATATGTTTACGTGATGCAATTTCCGGCACGACACCGCCAAATTTTTGATGCACCGGTATTTGTGTTGAGATCACATTTGATAAAATTTTTCTTCCGTCGATCAAAACTGCTGCCGCTGTCTCATCACAACTTGTTTCAATTCCAAGAGTTAATTTTTCTTTCATTGTTTACCTCGATAAAAAATTTTTTATAAATTCGTCAAATAATTTTAATAGTCGAATTTTTTAATGTCAAGTACAATGAAGTTAATTTTTGTAATGATTGTGATATAATGTTGAGAAAAATTTTTTGGAGTGATCAATTTGCACGCAATAACTTATGAACTCATTCACAAAGATAAATTCAGCAGAGCAAGAGCCGGAATTTTGCACACGCCGCACGGTGATTTTTTAACGCCGATATTTATGCCCGTTGGAACTCAAGCAACGGTTAAATCTATTTCACCTGATGAACTTGAAGAACTCGGCGCAGGAATAATTTTATCAAACACATATCATTTATTCTTGCGTCCGGGTGCTGATCTTATTGAAGAAGCCGGCGGACTTCATAAATTTATGCACTGGAATCACGGAATTTTAACGGACAGCGGAGGCTTTCAAGTTTTTTCATTAGGTGAATTGAGAAAGATCACTGAAGAAGGTGTTACTTTTCGATCTCACATTGACGGATCAAAAAAATTTCTTTCGCCGGAAATTTCTATTGAAGTGCAAATGAAACTCGGATCAGATATTGCAATGGCTTTCGACGAATGCATTCCATATCCTGCTGATTATAATTACACTAAAGAATCAACAGAAAGAACTCATCGTTGGGCTGAACGATCTTTGAATGCTGAAAAGCGAAATGATCAAGGTGTTTTTGGAATTTGTCAAGGCGGAATGTATTTTGATTTACGTCAACATAGTGCTGAGACGTTAAGCGAAATGGATTTTGACGGTTTTGCGATCGGCGGCTTATCAGTTGGTGAGCCGAAAAATTTAATGTATGAAATGTTAGAAGTCTCAACAAAATATTTGCCGGAAGATAAAGCACGTTATTTAATGGGTGTCGGAACGCCGGATCATTTGATCGAAGGCGTTGCAAGAGGCGTTGATATGTTTGATTGCGTTTTTCCGACTCGTGTTGCTCGAAATGGTTTAGCAATGGTTTCGCCGTCGACTTCTGCTAAAGGTCGTCTTGTGATGAAAAATTCTTGTTTCACTCACGATCACGAAGTCCTTGAAAAAAATTGTAATTGTTACGCCTGCAGAAATAATTTTACTCGTGCTTATATTCGACATTTGATCCGAGCTGATGAAATTTTCGGCTTGCGACTTCTTACACTTCACAATCTCTATTACTTACAAAATTTTATGCGGCGAATGCGTGAATCAATTTTAGCTGATGAGTTTAATAATTTCCGTGAAGAATTTTTCAGCTATTGCGATTAAGACTTTGATCGGCTTGCAGATAATTTTCTGTCAGTCGATTTTTTTTGCATTGAAGTTAAAAATTATTTTGATCGTTGCACTGCTTGACTTATTGAATTATAATTTTTATTGTAAAAAATTTTTGAGGTGATTAAATCGATGGATAATAATTTAAATTCGTCGAGTGAAATAACAATTTCTTCAAGCGATCAAAATCCGGAAGAAAAAATTTCAGCGGCGAATGACTCAAAATCAAATGAAGTAATGCATCACGTTACAAAAATTCGTCACGGTAAAACAATTATGTCTTACGTTAAAAGAATTTTTCAGCTTTGTATAGGTGCAGTGATCGCCGCAACAGGTCTTGAATTATTTTTGATACCGAACAATGTTATTGACGGCGGCGTTGTTGGTTTAGCGATTATGTCTGCACATATTACCGGAATGCCTTTCGGTCTCTTTCTGATCTTGATCAATATTCCATTTCTTTATCTCGGTTATAAACAGATCGGAAAAAGTTTTGCGATCTCAACGATTGTAGCAGTATGCTTTCTTTCATTCTGGTCAGAAATTTTTGAGCCGTTGGAAAAAGTAACAAGCGATCCATTTTTAGCGGCGATCTTCGGCGGAATTATTGACGGTCTCGGCGTTGGTTTAATTATGAGAGCCGGCGGATCACTTGACGGCACGGAAATTGTTGCACTCATTGCCGATAAAAAATCTGTTTTCAGTACAGGTGAAGTGCTGATGTTCATCAATCTGTTTATCTTGAGTGGTGCAGGTTTACTCTTCGGCTGGGATAAGGCTATGTATTCACTTTTTGCTTATTATGTGATCGCTAAAATGATCGACGTAACGATCAAAGGTCTTGACGAATCATACGGAGTAATGATCGTAACGAATGAGCCGGAAGAGTTGACGAGTGCATTAAATGATCGGCTTGGTCGCGGCGTAACGATTCTTTACGGTGAAGGTGGTTATACTCATCAGCAGAAAAAAGTTTTGTATTGTGTCGTAACTCGTTTAGAAGTCGATAAACTCAAGGAAATTGTCCACGACAAAGATGAAAATGCTTTTGTAACGATTAATGTTGTTCACGATATTGTCGGCGGACGATTTAAGAAAAAATCTGTTCATTGATGAGGTTGTATTATGAAGAAAAGTTATATTTATTTTCAGCCGGAATACGTCAGCAAATTTCAATGTGACGGTCAAGCCTGTAATGCTCATTGCTGTAGAAATTGGAATATTGACATTGACAAGAAGACTTATAAAAAATATTCTGCAATAAAGCCGAAAAGCAATGCAAGAGAGATCACTAAAAAAATCAAATTTGATAATAAAGTTCAGAAGTACAGAGTAATACTCAATGAAAAATTATCTTGTCCGTTTTTGACTGAAGATAATTGGTGTAGCATTCAAAGGACTTATGGAGAAGATTTTTTATCAAATATCTGTACAACTTATCCAAGAGTAGTTTCACAAGTCGGTGATTTTTTTGAAAGGACATTGACATTGAGTTGCCCGGTAGCAGCGAATCTAATATTAAGACCGACTGAACCTATGGCATTTGAACAAATAGAATTATCAGAAATAGCACATCGTAAAAGTTGCAAAGAAAATATGTTAAACATTAAAGATCAAAGTTTTTCTGAATGTATTATAAATATTCAGTATGCAGTGATTTCAATATTACAAGAACGCAATCTGACGATCGATCAGCGTTTAATTATTGTTGGTTATTTCTTTGATCAACTTGAAGAACTTTTGAACGCCGATAAAATGTCTGAAGTTGAAACGCTGGCAAAAATTTTTTCGTCTGAAGATTTTTTGAAGACTCAAGCATTAGACCTTGTCAACAGCATTGATTTTAATATTAGAGAATATATCGAATTGATGATCAACATTCTTGAAAAACTTTATGGTGATAATGAAGCACTTAAATTTGATGCACGTGATTATATTATTGTCGTCATTCAAATGCTTGAGATCAAAACTGATAAGAATAATACAGCGTCGATAACTGAACTTGTCAACACTTACAAAAAATATTCTTCCGAGCGTGAAAAATTTCTTGAGAGACATTCAACGCTATTTGAAAATTATCTTGTGCAAGAATTTTTTGCCGGTATGTATCCTTGTCACGTTGAAGGATCAATTAAGCACAATTATGGCGTGTTCTTGATCACTTATAAAGTTTTGGAATTAATGGCGGTTGCAAGATCAGTTATGGCTAAGCGGCTTGCAAAATCCGCCGGTATTGAACAGCTAGCAAAAGAAGAAGAGACAAAAGATTTGATTAAATTAATTTCGTGGTTCTCTGTAAAAATCGATCACAGTAAAAATTATATGAATCCTATTTCTGAGTGGCTTAAAGATCGTGAAGACATTATTAAAATTATGCGTGCACTTCTTGAGAAATAATTTTTTCGTACATAAAAAAATCTTTGCATATCTCATTAAGAGAAGTGCAAAGAATATTTTTTATTCAAATTCGATCGTCAACGCTTTTAATCATTCATTCAAATTCAATCGTTGCCGGCGGTTTAGACGTGCAGTCATAAAGTACACGATTAACGCCTTTAACTTCATTGACGATTCTATTAGCAACTTTATTTAAAACTTCAAACGGAAGCGGAGCAGCTTCAGCCGTCATAAAATCGCTTGTCATAACAGCACGAAGAGCGATCGCATAATCGTAAGTCCTGCCGTCACCCATAACGCCGACTGATCTCATATTCGTCAACGCTGCAAAATATTGTCCGAGTCCTTCAACTTTTGCTTTTGCGATCTCTTCACGATAAATATAATCAGCCTCTTGTACGATTTTGATCTTTTCCGCTGTAACTTCACCGATAATTCTAATTCCTAAACCTGGACCCGGAAACGGTTGACGACTGACAAGATTTTCAGGCAATCCGAGTTGTCGACCGGCTTCACGTACTTCATCTTTAAATAAAAGTCTCAACGGTTCGACGATCTCTTTAAAATCAACGTGATCAGGTAAGCCGCCAACATTGTGATGCGATTTGATCACCGCTGATTTGCCTAAGCCGCTTTCAATCACGTCAGGATAAATTGTCCCTTGAACAAGAAAATCAACTTTTCCGATCTTTTTTGCCTCTGATTCAAAAACTCTAATAAATTCTTCACCTATGATCTTACGTTTACGCTCCGGCTCCGTTACACCTTGCAACTTCGTCAAGAATCTTTCACCGGCATCAACACGAATGAAATTTAAATCGTAATTATTGAAAACGCTTTCGACTTCGTCAGCTTCATTCTTTCTTAGCAAGCCGTGATCAACGAAAACGCAAGTTAAATTTTTGCCGATCGCTTTACTCATCAACACTGCGGCAACGGACGAATCAACGCCGCCACTTAATGCACAGAGAGCTTTTTTATCACCGATTTTCTCTTTGAGTTGCTTGATCGTATTCTCAACGAACGAGGACATTTGCCAATCACGTTTGCATTTACAAATATCAACAAAGTTACTCAAAATTTTTTTGCCCTCGACGGTGTGAACAACTTCCGGGTGAAATTGCACGGCGTAAAGTTTTCGATCAGCGTTTTCAAGTGCAGCGATCGGACAATTTTCAGTGAATGCTGTGACTTTAAAATTCTCAGGCGGATTTGTAATTCGATCGGTGTGACTCATCCATACGATTGATTTTTTTTCAACACTTACGAAAAGTTTTGACTCGGCAGTAACAAAATAATCAACAGAATTTTTTTCAACGTCGATAACTACCTTTGAATCATCAACAATTTTCAATTCAGTCTTGCCATATTCACTAATTTCCGCTTTCTCAACATTGCCGCCGAGTGCATAAGTCATAGCCTGCGCACCGTAACAGATACCAAGAATCGGAATATTGAGATCAAAAATTTTTTCATTGCACTTGATCGAATCCTCTGCATAAACGCTTTGAGGTCCGCCGGTCAAAATTATTCCACGTGGTTTAAGTTTATCAATCAGATCAAAAACTTTTTCGCTGTAATTATGAACTTCGCAATAAACATTATTTTCACGAATGCGCCGGGCGATCAACTGATTATATTGTCCGCCAAAGTCTAAAATCAAAATCATTTAATTCACTCCAAAAATTTTTTTAACTTGAATTGATTATAACAAAAAAGAGAAAATTTTTCATCAATAATCTTTGCAATTACGGTGAAAAAAATTCTCTTTATTTTTATGTTGATTTTAAAATTATCTCTTATACGCTGTGACTTGTTTGTAATGTTTCTTGAAAAATTCTTCAGCAACTTGTGGGAAAAGTGCATAACTCAAAACGTCTTCATCAGTCGGATTTAAGAAACCTTTATTGATCAATTCATCTTTGAATTGTGCAAACGTTTCAGCCTTAGCATCTTCAATCGAACAATCTTCAATAATTTGATCTTCCGGAATTTTAAGCGTCTCAATGATAAATTTTCTGTCGACAGGTACAGGCGTACGACCGAACTTACCACGAACCATATCTTTAAATTCGTTCGGCACCATTTTATAACGTTCACCACTCATAACATTAAACGTTGCCATAGTTCCGACGATCTGACTTGACGGAGTAACAAGCGGCGGATAACCTGCATCAGCACGAACACGAGGCATTTCATCAAGTAAATCTTGATATTTATCTTCCATACCGGCTTCTTTGAGTTGATTAGCAAGATTTGAAAGCATACCGCCGGGAATTTGGAAGTCAAGAACGTTGACATTAATATCAAAGTAACCTTTCAAGCCAAATTCTTTGATCAATTCCTGCTTGACATTCAAGAAATGTTTAGCGATCGGAGTCATAGCTTGACGATCTAAACCTGTATCACGTTCAGTATCTTTAAGCATTGCAACGATCGTTTCAGTGCAAGGTTGAGAAGTATCACTTGAAAACGGTGAAAGAGCGCAGTCAACAATATCAACACCGGCTTCAATCGCTTTCAAATAAGTTGCGTGACCAAAACCGCTGGTGCAATGAGTATGCAATTCAACAGGAATATCAAGACCGGCTTTCAATTTACGAACGAGATCATCAGCGGCATAAGGTGCAAGCAAGCCGGACATATCTTTAATACAGATTGAATGACAGCCCATTTCTTGAAGTTCTTTTGCAAGATTAACGAACATTTCATTAGTATGAACCGGTGAGATCGTATAAACTAAACAGCCTTGCACTTCAGGCTTTTCGGGACATTCTAACGCGGCTTTGATCGCAACTCTCAAATTACGAACATCATTCAAAGCGTCGAAAATTCTAAATACGCCGATACCGTGAGCACTTGCGTGTTGTACAAATTTTTCAACAACGTCGTTTGAATAATGATTGTAACCAAGAAGATTTTGACCACGAAGGAGCATTTGAATAGGTGTTTTCAATTTTGCCTTAAGTTTATCGAGTCTTTCCCAAGGATCTTCGTCAATGAATCTAAGGCAAGTATCAAAAGTTGCTCCGCCCCAAGCCTCAAGAGCTTTATAGCCGATTTTGTCAAGGCTTTCAAGCATAGGTTCCATTTGACGATAGCGCATTCTTGTTGCACAAAGCGATTGATGACCATCGCGAAGAACAGTTTCCATAATTTTTACGGGATTCGCCATTCGTTACTCACTCCTATAAAAAAATTTTTTATTTTGAAGTAATTACTAACGCCTTCACTATAAAAAATTATAATAATAAACTTTGCGCTTGTCAATCATTAGATTGATATTTTGCTATTAAAAAATAAATTTCAATTATATTGATCAATTCGTTTGCACTTCAAAAATATTGATCGATTCGTTTGTAATTCAAAATTAAATTTTTTTATAAAAGTTTTGAGAAGAAATTATTATTGCATTGTGAAAAAATTTGTTTTATAATCATTGCAATTTTTTAGATCGAAAAATCTTTTGAATTTATTTTTAAGCGTAAATTTTTTGGAGGTATCGACGTTGAAAATTTTTGCGATGTGGGCTGTTTTAACTTCAGGACTTTATGTCTTGCAAACGTCATTATTTCCTATGTTCACTTATAACGGCATTTCAACAAATTTAATGCTGCTTGTGACAGTTTCAGTTGCGTTTTTACTCGGTCACCGTTATGGAGTGTTTATGGGTTTTGCGTCCGGGCTTTTGCAAGATTTAACGTCCGGATCATTTTTCGGCTGTGATATTTTCAGTTATATGTTGATCGGCTTGCTTTGTGGAAAATTTTCCGATCACGTCTTCAAAGAACAATTTATTTTGCCGGTGTTAGCCTCAACGGTTGCGGCTACTATGCACTATTTTATAATGGTTATGTTTGTATTTCTGCTTGGTTACCATTTGAATTTACAAATGAATTTGCAAACTACGTTGATCCCGATGCTTTGCTATCAATTAGCTTTTGCATATCCTGTTCATAAATTAGTTTTTGAGTTTAATAAATATACTCAGAGATGGAAGTAGTTGAAAAAATTTGCTGGAAAATAATAATAATAACGATGAATATATAAATCGTCTTAAACCGCTGGCGTTTATGGTTGTAATGGTGATCGGAATTTTGATTGCTCGCGTTGGTTATCTGCAAGTTTATGACGGTGAATACTATGCAAAGTTAGCTGACGGCAATAGAATCAGAATTATACCGTCGATGGCTCCGCGTGGAACATTCTTTGATCGTAACGGTCAACTTTTAGTGACAAATCGTCCTGGATTTACAGTTTCACTTCTTCCATTGACTGAACCGATTTCAGATGAAGTTATTAATAGACTGTCAACGCTTTTGAATGTTCCTGTTGATGAGATGAAGGCAAAAATTGACGCTCATATAGGTTTTGATCCGATCAGAATTAAAACTGACGTAACGGCGGATATAGTGACGATTATTGAAGAACAGAAGAAACAATATCCTGGCGTTGTGATCGAAGTGCAACCGATCAGAAATTATATTTTGCATCAAGAAGCGGCACATACTTTTGGTTATGTTAGTGAAATTTCAGATGCAGAACTTGAAACAAAGAAGTCTGAAGGTTATCGCAGTGGTGACATAATAGGCAAGTTCGGACTTGAAAAGATTTATGATAAGTATGTTCGTGGTGAAAATGGCGGTGAACAAGTTGAAGTTGATGTTGCAGGCACGCCGGTACAAATTTTAGGCAAGAAAGATCCAACGCCTGGAGCTGATTTGATCTTGACGATTGACAGAGATTTACAAGTTGCCGCTGAACAAGCTGTTGATGCACAGTTGTCAGCAATTCACGCAAATGCAGCGGCGGCAGTTGTTTTAAATCCACAAAATGGTGAAGTTTTAGCGTTGGTAAGTCGTCCGGCTTTTGATCCGAATTTATTTGCACACGGAATTTCAACGAAAGATTGGAATGCGATAAATAATAATCCATATCATCCTATGGACGATAAAGCGATCACAGGTGAATATCCTCCGGGATCAACTTTTAAAATTGTTACAGGTACAGCGGCACTTGCAGCGGGTAAAGTTACGCCTGAGGAACAAATTTTTGATAGTGGTTATCACTGGTTGATTCCGAAAGGTAATGCAAGCGGTGAGGCACTCGGCTGGTTAAATTTCCGTGCGGCTTTAGCTCATTCAGATAACGTTTATTTTTATGAAATGGGCAACCGTTTAGGCGTTGATCTTTTAGGTTATTATTCTAAAATGTTCGGACTTGGACAGAAAACAGGAATCGATCTGCCTTATGAATCTGAAGGAATGGTTGCAAGCCGTGAATTGAAAATGAAACTTTATGAAGAAGAATGGTATTTATCAGAAACATTTGACGCGGCGATCGGTCAAGGTTTTAATCTTGTAACGCCGTTGCAGGCGGCGATGGTTATGGGTGAGATCGCGGCGAATGGAAAACGATTTAAACCTCACGTTGTACAAAAGATCGTTACACAGAATGGCGAATTGATCAAAGAATTTCAGCCGGAATTACTTTCAACTCTTGATGTTCCGGATTGGGTAATTCAACTTGTTCAATCAAGTCTGCACGACGTTACAAAATACGGAACGGCAGCCTCAAATTTCGCCGGCTTTCCTTATGACATAGCAGGCAAAACCGGCACGGCGGAAAATTCTCAAGGACGTGATCACGGCTGGTTTGTTGGTTATGCTCCATTTGATAATCCTCAAATCAGCGTTGCAGTTATCGTTGAACAAGGCGGCTTTGGTGCAGTTTCAGCAGTTCCGATCGGTAGAATGATTATGGAAGCATATTTTAAAATTTATCAACAACGAGCACAAGAATGGCAAGCATATTTAGCAAGTCAACAAGCTGCACAAGCTCAACAACAAAATCAATAATAAAATTATTAATTATAATTAAAAGTGAGATATTATGAGTGCGAAAATTTCTGTTTTAATACTTGCGAAGAATGAAGAAAAATTTATTGCGGCTTGTATTGAGAGTGTGAAAAATTTTGCTGATGAAATAATTGTTATCGACGACAACAGCACAGATCAAACGGCGCAAATTTCCAAAAATCTTGGTGCTAAAGTTGTAATTCATTCATTAAACGGTGATTGGGGTAAACAACAGACTTTTGCTATCGAACAGGCAAATTATGAATGGATTTTTTTCATTGACGCTGACGAACGTGCAACTGATAAACTTGCTGAAAAGATCAAAAAAATTATTTCAGAAGACGATCGCCGCTTTGCATATTCTACAGCTAGGTTGAGTTATTTTTGGGGTCAACCGCTTAAACACGGCGGCTGGTTTCCGGATTATGTCGTTCGATTGATTCCGCGTCAAGGTACTTATGTAACCGGCTTTGTTCATCCAAAAATTTGTCATAACTATCAAGAAAAAAAACTTTCTGAAGATGAATATTTAGTGCATTATCCATATCGTGATTGGGATCATTATTTTAACAAATTGAATTTTTATACAACTCTAGCGGCTAAGAAGATGAAAGATGCCGGAAAGTCTGCGACGATCGCTGATATGATATTTCACCCGATTTGGGCTTCATTCAGAATGTATTTTTTGAAAGGCGGCTTTCTTGACGGTCGAATAGGTTTTGTGCTGGCGAGTTTTCATTATTTCTATACAATGGCTAAATATGTCAAGTTGTACTATCTTGACAAGGAAAATGTTCACGTTACTGAAAAGGATTAATTAATTGTTTGATTGTTTGATAGGAGTGAATTTTCTATGGCAAAATTAATGATTTTTATCTTAGGTAATGCCGCTTGGGATTATCTTGTAGAAATGTTCGGTTCAACCTCAAATGTCGTCAGTGTTGCAATAGTATTATTTATTGTATGGTTGATCATAAAATTTCACGAAGAAATCATTGGCTTTGCAGTAATAATTTTTATTTTGTGGTTGATTTTCCACTAACCAAGCGAGGTTTCTATGTACAAAAATATTTTGATTAATGCAATGGTAAATCTCGGCGACGTGGTTTTAACGACAAGTGCAATTTCACTGATCAAAAAAAATTTTCCGTTGACGAAAATTACTTTAATGGTTAAAAGCGTTGTTGCTGATGCCGTGAAAAATAATCCTGTTATTGACGATGTTATAATTTTTGATTATAAAGCGAAAAAAAATTCACTTTCAAAAATGATCGCTATGGTTAATGAGATCAAGCGTCGAAATTTTGATTTGTCGATCTCATTCGATCGCAAATTACGTCCGGCACTTTTGACTTACATTGCAGGTATACCTAAACGAGTTGGACCCAGCAAAGTTTTCGACAATAATAAAAGTCGAGTCACTTGGCTTTATACCGACGTTGTTAATATTGATCACGATTTAAATAAAACGCTACAAGCAGAAACTTATCAAGAGATCGTTAGAAAATTTTTTGAGATTGATGGACACACTAAGCCGGTTTTTGCAAATATTTTGCCGGAGAATCGATCGAACGTCGATAAATTATTTTCAAGACTTCCAAAATCGAAATTCAAAATTGCTTTGTGCGTTAAAGGTACATTTCCGCTGAAAACGTGGCCTAAAGAATATTTTGCAGAAGTCATAAAAAAAATTGCTACAGATTATGACGTAGCATTTTATATAATCGGCGCACCGAACGATCGAAGTTATGCTGATGAAGTGATCGCAGAAAGTCAGATCAAGATCGAAAATTTTTGTGGTGAAACTTCATTAGTCGATCTTGCAGAAATTTTTTTGAGAACTGATCTTTTGATCGGTGTCGATACCGGCGCAACTCACATAGCAGCAACAACCGGCGTTAAGATGATCACGATCTATGGCTGTACAAGTCCGAATCGTTGGCATCCGATCAATGATAATGCTATCGTCTTCACTTCTAAAGAAAATTGTTGTCCTTGTTCATTCAAAGTGGAACAATGTCCGAGTTATCCTAAACCGAATTGTCTTTACAATGTTAAGCCGGAAGAAGTGATCACCGCTTGCAGAAATTTTTTTGATAATTAAAAAGCCGCCAAATTTTATGTTGATGGTTATTTTTTGTTTAAATTTAATCTGAATTGTTAATTATTCATCGAAAATCGATTTTACATTTTTTAAAACAAAATCAATTATCTATGCAAAAATTGCAAAAACATTATAAAAAAAACGGTTTGTCAAGAATTGTTGCAAAAAAAATCCGCCTTTTGAGGCAGATTATAAAATTTTTTATTCGAGATCGTGAGTCTTGGCATATTCCACAGCATTTTTAATAAATTCTTCTTCGCTCATATCTTTAAATAAATTTTCATCTTTCCACTCAGTATAATCAGTTTTGCGACTGTTCACCATTACTATAAATTTTTGTGCGTCAATAAATCCTAAATTATCAAAGAGACAATCCATACCTTTTGACCATATTTCTTTATCTGTCACTACAACTCACCTCCAAAATTTTCAAAAAATCAATCGGATTTATAACTTTTATTTTATCTGATTCATATTTTGTAAGTCTTTTATCTACAGTTATAAAATAATTACAATTTGCCAAAATAGCACAGGCAATATTATATGAGTCTTTAACTTTTATTCCAGTTGACATAATTTCCTTAACAATATTTCTGAGTTTATCAGTAAATTCAATTCCAATATAAATTGTCCTGTAAATTCTATAAAAGTTATCAATTTTATTTTTGTGATCCTCGTCAATTTTTTGATTATTTTCATAATGAAGAATAAACGATGTAGCAAGTTCAATATCTTTTGAGATAATTTTTTCTTGAATTTTGATTATAGATTCAGTTTCTTGTCTAATTTTAAATTGTTTTTGATCGTCAAAAGTTCTTGTATAGCAACAATTATCAAGATAAATTCTCATCTCATCACCTATTTTAAATTTCAATTTTAAAATGAAATTTCCTGCAAAATAAAAAATCTACCGTTTAAGGCAGATTATAAATTTTTTTAATCTGATCAATTTCCAAAATGAAAAATTTCACTCAAGAATGATAGCCAGCCTTTATTAACCGTCATTTGTTTACCGTGCAATAGACTATCAACTAATTGTTTAATGCACTTCGATGCAAGACAATCAGGCTTTTCGACGATAAAAGGAACTTGCTTTTTAACACATTCGATAACTGATCGATCTTCAAAAATATATCCGATCGATTCAATCGACATATTAAGTAATTTTTTTGAAGTAGAATTTAATTTTTCAGTAACTTCGTCGCACTCTTCAATGTCAAAAATTCGATTGATAATCAGTCGAATATTTTTTTTCTCTGTGTGTAAATTGTAAGTTTTAAGAACAGCAAAAGCATCAGATAATGCAGTTGGTTCAGGCGTAGTGATCAACAAAACTTCATCAGCCGCAATAACAAAATCGACGACGTGACGACCTAAACCTGCACCGGTATCGATCAAAATAATATCAGCGAAATCTCCACAAGACGCTAATTTTTTATGTAAAATTCTTCGCTCTTCATAAGTAAAATTCAAAGCCTTTTCAACGCCGGAACTTCCGGAAATGTATCTAACGCCGTGAGAACCTTCAACAAGTACGTCTTGCAATTCAACGCCATCTTCAAGCAGATCAAGCATATTTCTCTTTGAAACACTGCCGAGAATGACATCAACATTCGCCATTCCAATATCAGCGTCGATTAACAAAACACGCTTGCCGATCATCTGCAACGCAATAGATAAATTAACGGCAATATTTGTCTTACCGACTCCGCCTTTGCCGCTGGTAATTGTGATAACTCTAGATTGTCTACTTTGATCAAAAGCATCTTCAGCGGGAACATTTGAAAATTCTTCGGCTTGAGTTTCCGCTTTATCTTCCATCATTTTTCTGAGATTTGACGCTTGGTCTGACATAATTAATATTCCTCGATCATTAAAAATATCGTTCCTTCATTGACGAAAAAATTTTTACGTTAAATTTCGTTTCAACAATAGATCAGCAAGAGTTTCTGAAGTTGCCGGAGTAATATCATCAGGTACACTTTGACCATTCGTAACATATGATATAGCAAGTCTCTTTTTATAAAGAAGGTTGACGATTAAACCTGTGCTTGCTGTCTCATCAGTCTTTGTGAAAATGACTTTGTCCGGCTCACAGATTGAAAATTTTTCTAAAATATCTTCAGCATCACTAATTTTAGTGGTAGTACTTAAAACAAGATGCTTTTCAATTCTCTGATTCGCCGCTAAAAATTCTTGCAGTTCCTTCATTTGATAATCATTGTGCTGACTTCTTCCGGCAGTATCGATCAAAATTAAATCTCTATTGCGATGCTTATTAATCGCTTTTGAAAGTTCCGCAGGTGAATAGACAATTTCAAGCGGTAAGCCAAGAATTTCAGAATAAGTTCGGAGTTGTTCAACAGCAGAAATTCTATATGTGTCAGCCGTTATCAAAGCCGCAGTAATACCTTGTTCCAAAACGAATTTAGCGGCGATCTTAGCAAGTGTTGTCGTCTTACCAACGCCGGTAGTTCCCAAAAGTGCAGCGATCCGAACGCCGTGACGATTTAATTTAATACCTTCGGAGAAATTTATATTTTCATTCAAAAATTTCGTCAAAATAGTTTTCGCTTCACGTGATTGACTATCTGCAAGAGTTCCGCCGGCTTCAGAATGAGCCGCCATATCATTCAAAATTTCTTCGTTGACTTCTTGATTCTTCAAAGCCTCGTGAAGTGAAATTGTTCCACGTTTGCTATCTTTGCCGATAACTTGCGCTAAAAGTGCTTTCATTTGTGCAATTTCGTTTTCTAATCGCTTGATCTTCTCTTGACTTTCACGATCTACTTCGTGCGATTCTGATTGTGAATGTGCTTGAGTTGGCGGCGGTGTCATTGACTGCACTTGTGCCTGCGCTTGAGCTTGTGCCTGAGCCATTGCCTGTTGCATTGCCTGCGCCATCTGCAACTGATTGAATTGCGCCATCATCATTGCTTGCGCTTGTGCTAACTGTGCCGGTGTCATTGGCTGATTCATATCAATTTGCTGCTGTGACTGTTGAGTTTGTTGATTGACATTAGCCACTTGATCTTGTGAATTTTGAATTTGTTGAGGTTGTGGCGTAGCAGGATTTTCAATCGCCGGTTGTTGAGGCTGCAAATATTGATTTTGAGGCACTTGATGAACTTGTTGCAACGGTTGTTGTTGAGGTGTTGGTGATTGATATTGAACAGGCTGCACTTGTTGAATAGGCTGTTGTTGAGGTTGAGGCGGCGGAGTTGAAACAACTTGAATAGGTTGCACAGGTTGAGTTGGTTGCTGTGTAAAATTCTGTTGTTGAGGTTGTTGCATTTGTATTTGTGATTGTTGAATTTGTTGAGGCTGAGACTGTTGCATTTGTTGAGGTTGAATTTGCGGCGGTTGAGGTATAATTTGTGGTTGAGGTGGTGGAGCTTGCACTTCTGAATTATTGATCGTTGATGGCGTTGGGGCAGTTGATTGAGTCTGAATATTTTCAGGCACAACATTAGACACCGTTGAATCGCTTTCAATCGACGGTGGAACATTTGAATTTATATTTTCTGATAGATTTACTTCTGAATTTGATTTTTCGATCGGCGGCTCCGCTGAATAAACATTTTCGTCAGGCTCATTTTCAATCGCTGATTCGTCGAGCAACGGCGGATGAGATTGAATTAAATTCTTTTCGTCTTCTCTGATCTCTGAAGAATTATTTTGATCATTTTTCGGCGTGTTGAGATCATTTCGTGATGAAAATTCAACTTCGTAAGGCATAGGTGAATTTTCTATATCATAAGGCGGATCATCATAAGGCATCGGCGGATCAGGTCTGCTTGGTCTTGACGTTGGATTCATTGCCGCTTTTAAAGAAGACGCTTGATTTGACGAAGGCTGCATTGTAGAAATATTTGAAGTATCATCATTTTTGATTGTGCTATTCGGTTGATCGATCAATGAAGGCTTTGATAATTCCTTTTCAGCAAGTGCAACACCTTCAGCCGTGCCGTTAGTCTTGTATTGCGATAAAACTGACTGAGGCATAACCGGAATTGTTGGGCGTTGAGGTTTTTCCGGCTCTTTTTTCGGTGCAGGCTTTTCATCTTCAATCGCCGCTGTTATCTCAACCATTTCTTTACTTCCATATCCTAAAATTCCGCCTTCTTTATATTTCTTTGTATGCAAAATTACAGCGTCATCACCAAGCTCATCTTTCATTTTGGCTACAGCTTCTTTCATACTGCTTGCCTTAAATACTTTTATCTGCAACTTAAATCTTCACCACCCCAAGAATCTGAATTTCAACGGACTGATCGATCTCAGCGTGTGAAACTATAATGAGACCGGGTATAGAACGTTCAACGAGTTTTCTAAAATATAATCTTATCGCCGGGCTTGTCAAAACGATCGCTTGATAGCCCATACTAGTCAATTTTTCGAGTTCCACATTTAACGATTGAATTAAACGGCGCATTGAATCCGGATCCATACTGACAAATGATCCGTGATCAGTCCTTTGTACACCGGTAGCAATTCTATTTTCAAGCGTCGGATCAAGAGTAACACAAGGCAAAGTATTATCTTGTGTAACTTGTTGAGTGATCTGTCTTCCCATAGCGTGACGAACATATTCAGTAAGAATTTCAGTATCTTTCGTCGCACGAGCATAATCAGCAAGCACTTCAAGGATCGTTGCCATATCGCGGATTGAAATTCTTTCACGCAAGAGATTAGCAAGGACTTTTTGGATTTCACCAACACCCATAAGTTCAGGAATAACTTCGTCAACAAGTGACTGATGAGTTTTTGCGATATTGTCAATGAGATTTTGCGTCTCTTGACGACCGAGAATTTCAGCGGCGTGTTGTTTAATGACTTCAGTTAAATGAGTTGCAAGAACTGAAACTGAATCAACGACAGTATAACCATTCAACTCTGCTTGTTCTCTTTCACTTTCCGGAATCCACAACGCAGGCAAACCGAAAGCCGGTTCAATCGTCTCAATGCCCGGAACTTCTTCAAATACCGTGCCGGAGTTCATCGCTAAGAAGTGATCAAGTAACAATTCACCGCGTGCAATTTCCATACCTTTTAATTTGATAATGTAAGCATTAGGCTTGATCTGAATATTATCTCTAATTCTGATCGTCGGAACAACTAAACCTAATTCAAGCGCACATTGTCGACGAATCATAACAATACGATCGAGAAGATCGCCGCCTTGACCGGTATCAACAAGCGGAATTAAACTATAACCGATCTCAAGTTCCATAGGATCAACTTGCAAAAGTGAAACGATATTTTCAGGGCGAGTTGCCTCAGTCTTAGCTTGTACTTCACGTTCTTCAGGTGTAGGTTCAGTGCCTTCAAGATTAGCTTTTCTGAGATTGTAACCTATAAAGCCGCAAGCAACAGCAAGGCAGAAAAATGGAATACCAGGAAGACCCGGAACGATCGCAAGCAACAAGAGAACGGAACTAACGATGAAGAAAATTCTTTCATTGCGGAAAAGCTGATCAATGAGATCGTGACCAAGATTGCCTTCAGCCGCCGCACGAGTAACAATAATACCTGTTGCCGTTGAGATCAGCAAAGCCGGAATTTGACTGACAAGACCTTCACCAACGGTTAAAAGTGTATAAGTCTGCAATGCGTCAACAGCTTCCATATCACGTTGAACCATACCGATAACGAAACCACCGGCAATATTGATCAACATTATAACGATCGCCGCGATCGCATCACCTTTAACGAACTTAGACGCACCGTCCATAGCTCCGAAGAAATCAGCTTCACGTTGAATTTTTTCACGTCTAACTTTAGCTTCAGCGTCAGTTATCGAGCCTTGATTTAAATCAGCGTCGATAGCCATCTGCTTACCAGGCATAGCATCCAATGTAAAACGTGCCGAAACTTCAGCGACACGCTCAGAACCTTTAGTAATGACAATGAAGTTAATAATGACGAGAATTATAAACATAATAAAACCGACGACAGGATTACCTCCGACGACGAATTGTCCGAAAGCTGTTATGACCTCACCGGCGTAGCCATTAACTAAAATTAAGCGTGTTGAAGAAATATTCAGTGCTAATCGAAATAGCGTCGTCACAAGTAGTAACGACGGAAAGACCGATAAGTCTAACGCTTCTTCATTATAAATCGTGCTCATAATGACTATAAGAGCAATCGTGATATTAAGACATATCAAAAGATCGAGAAGCGGTGTCGGCACTGGTATAATCATCATAATAACGATCATAACTAACGCAAAAGCAATAATTACATCGCTGTAACGCTTAATAAACGCACCTAATGAAAAACCACCGGCTACGCTGTCAGGTGATGCAGCCATTCTATTCTCCTTTTTATTTTTTCCACGTTGTTTTTTTAGTTCGCCTAACGACTGTTCAAGTCGTGCAAATACGTCATTACCCATAATTTTAGCTACAATCCATAGTTATTTTCACCATATTTAAACGGATTTATATTTAAAAAATTTTTATAATCATTCATAAAATCATTAAGCCGCCGAAGGTCTTTGTACTTTTTTATGTTTAAGACGATAGACATAAGCGAGGACTTCAGCAACTGCTTGATATAATTCGTGAGGAACTATATCACCAATATCAACTGCTTCATAAAGTGCACGAGCTAACGGCTTATTTTCAACAATCGTTATTTTATTATCTCGTGCTATTTGTTTGATTCTTTCTGCAACTAAGTCTTGACCTTTAGCGATTATCACCGGTGCAACCATACCTTGTTTATACATTAGTGCTATCGCTAAATGTGTCGGGTTCGTTATAATTACGTCAGCTTTTGGCACTTCTTGCATCATTCTCATCATTGCCATTTGACGTTGTTTTTGACGAATTTTACCTTTGATCTTCGGATCGCCTTCCATTTGTTTATGCTCATCTTTGACTTCTTGTTTTGACATTTTCAAGTCTTGAGTTAATTGCCATTTCTGATAAGCATAATCCAAAATCGCCATAAGGATCATTATGAATATCACCTTAAAAACCATATTAAAAATTATGTTTGCAATTTCCTCTAAACTTCTTGCCAGATCAAGATATATCAGATAAGGCATAAAAGGCATCTTGTCAGTCAAATACAGATATAAGAATGTTCCTATGATCGCTATTTTAATGATCGATTTTATCAATTCGACAAGCGCACGCTTTGAAAAAAATCTTCCAAAACCATTGATCGGATTTAAACGACTCAAATTTAATTCTAATCGTTCAGTGTTAAACATAAAACCGACTTGATAAATATTTATCGCTAGACCTGCGATCAAAATTGCGATCATTATCGGAAAAGAAGTTTTTGCAAGAAGGATCATCATTCCCAAAAATACTTCTCTAACGCCTTCAATGCTTGTACTTTGTGATAAGTTAGAAAAAATGTAAACTGTGTAATTAGCGA
This sequence comes from Selenomonadaceae bacterium, assembly GCA_017476425.1. Taxonomy (GTDB): domain Bacteria; phylum Bacillota; class Negativicutes; order Selenomonadales; family Selenomonadaceae; genus Quinella. The sequence goes on along the minus strand of JAFUZV010000048.1, from coordinate 3,987 downwards.
TATTTTCGTAAATATATTCCCAAAGAATCCTCAAAACCAAAAAGCCCATTAATAAGATCGCAACGGTGTTAAGTTCTTGACTCTTACCAACTTGACCTTTTGCCGCTGCATCATTACGTCTTTTTTCGGTAGGCTCTTCAGTTTTATCTTCACCTTCAGCAAAACGTTGAAGATCAAATTTTAATTTGTGTGGATATTTCTTCTCGTCTGAATTATAAAATTCAAAGCTACGGAGCAAGCGTTTTAATTGCAAGAGAAATATTTCCATACATTGCATCAAAAACCACATCCAAAAATAATACATAAAAAGGCGTTACGACGGATAGCATAAAAATTCCGACAATTATGTGCATTGGAATACCTACAACGAAAATATTCATTTGAGGCATTGAACGAGCTAAAATACCCATACCGACATTAACCATCAAAATTGCAAACGTTACAGGCATTGCGATCTTCATTCCCGTTGTAAAAATTGATGAAGTTATCGTGATCATTAAACTTGTAAGCGTATCAGACCATTGCATTCCGAGAACCGGAATTGCACGAAAACTTTCAACAAGTGCTGCAATTATCATATGATGACCGTTAGTGATCAGAAAAAACATTACTGCTAAGTTATAAAGAAAACTTCCGATAAGCGGTATTTGCTGACCGGAAGTTGGATCCATAACATTGACAATAGCAAAACCAACTTGCATATCCATAACCTTACCGGCTAAATTGACAGCCGTAAATGATACGAACGAAACAAAGCCGATCAGCCAACCTATAAATAATTCCTCTATGATCATTGCCAAAAACATTATCACTGATGAAGGCAATGCAATTAAACTTTCGTTGCTAACTACCGGAAAAAGTACGAAGGTAAAAGTTAAAGCCATTACTGCACGAAATTGAACAGGTACATTCATACTTCCGAAGAATGGCGAGATCAAAAATATACCTGACGATCTCATAAGTACAAGCAAAAATGCAGCTATGTGATTTTGAAGTATGTCATAAAAATCGATCGTAGCCTTCACCTCAATTTGTACTTATCACAAAATAATTTTAACTAATTCTGTTCGGAAGATTAACAAAAACTTCTGTCACGAATCCAACCATAATTTTAAGCATCCAGGGTCCGAAAATTAATATCGCAACAAAAACCGCTATTATCTTAGGGATAAATGCAAGCGTCTGTTCACTGATTGACGTTGTAGCTTGAAATATACTTACCATTAAACCTACGGTTAAACCGAGACCAAGCATCGGCGCAGCGACAATCATAACTGTCATTAACGATTGTTGCGCCAGTTGTATTACTAAATCGCCAGACATTGCATCGCACCACCTTTAAAAGAAATTTACTAAATTTATCGCTATCTGAAACTGACTATTAATGAACGCATTAGCAAATGCCAACCGTCAACCATTACAAACAATAGAATTTTAAACGGCATAGAGATCATAACCGGCGGCAACATCATCATACCCATTGACATAAGCGTACTTGCAACGATCATATCAATAACTATAAATGGAACGTAAATCATAAAGCCGAGTTGAAAGCCGGTTTTCAATTCACTGATAATGAATGCCGGTATCAAAGTAAACGTTGAAACATCGTCTTGACTTTCCGGTCTCTCAGCGTCTGATAAATTCACGAATAAAGCCAGATCAGATTCACGAGTTTGCTTAAACATAAATTCACGCATAGGAGCAAGCACATTATCAATAGCTTCTTCTTGTGAAATTTGTCCTGCAAGATAAGGCTGTAGTCCTTGATCATTCGCCTGACTCCAATAAGGTGCCATTAGATAGAATGTCAAAAATAACGCTAATGAGATCATAACTTGATTAGGCGGAACATTTTGAGTTGACATTGCATTGCGTAAAAATCCTATAACTACAACGATTCTGATAAATGAAGTCGTCATAATTAAAATTCCAGGCGCAAGTGATACAACCGTTAAAACCGCCATTACTTGTAGTGTTGTTGCTACTTCTTGTGGATTTTCTGAAGTGCCAACTTTTAAATCAATATTTGGAATTAATGGTGCTGCTTCTGAACTATTTGCAAGAATAAATAATACAGCAATGCCGACTAACATTAATAAACCACGTTTCAATAGTTTGACACTCCTTAATTAACGCCGCTTTTTAGAATTTGAAAGGCTTTTGATAATTGAAGACAGAGAGCCGAACTCTTGAGAAAACATATCTGAATTATTTGAGGCACTCCGCAAACGTTCAATTTCATTAGGATCAAGAATTTCTGACAACAAAGTTATTGATTGATCCGTAACACCCAATAAAAATACTCTGTCAGCCATCTCAACTATGCAGACAGAGCGGTTAGGTCCGAGCGGCAAATTTTCCAAGACTCTGCCGCCGTGTTCGGAAATGCGAGCATTGAACCGTCCGCCCAAAAATTTTGCGGCAATATAAGCCATCAAGAAGACAATGGCAAACACAGCCAAAAGACTTAAAACATATGCTATTGTAGACCACCAAGAAACCCCGGTAGGTTGAGGATTAATTTCTTCGTAACCTTCAAGATACCCACCGGCAGCTTCTACGGTTATCTGCTCCACGTTTATTGCAAAGATCACAAAAAACGCAACTATAAATAAATAGTAAAATTTGTCTCGCATTATCCGACAGCTTTTCGTACTGCTTCAAGAACACGATCAGCTTGAAAAGGCTTAACGATAAAATCACGAGCACCTGCTTGAATTGCCTCAATAACCATAGCCTGTTGACCCATAGCACTGCACATTACAATTTTGGCATTTGGATCGATTTTTCTGATCGCCTTAACTGCGGAGATACCGTCCATTTCCGGCATAGTTATATCCATTGTTGTAAGATCCGGTCTGAGTTCATTATATTTTTCAACAGCCTTCATACCGTTTTCAGCTTCACCTACAACCTCATATCCGTTTTTGGACAAAATATCCTTAACCATCATTCTCATAAATGCCGCGTCATCAACGACCAAAACTCGTACTGCCATATTTCATCTCTCCTCATTCTAATTTTCATTTGGAAATCTGATGTAGTTTTCAACAATAATTGCTACATTACTAAGAAATTTTACAAGAAAAGCAACGTGCTTATATTCTACATTTAGTATTATTTTTTGTCAATCACTGATTTTTAATTAAGTATTCAAAATTAATTTTTTAATTAATTTTTTATAATTCAAATTAAATTTTTTATTGAAGTCTTGCAGCTCTTTCAGCAGGTGATGCAATTTCGGTTATTCTTACGCCAAAATTTTCGTCGATAACAACGACTTCACCTTTAGCCAAAAAATGACCGTTCACTTGAATTTCTACCGGTTCACCTGCAAGTTTATCAAGTTCAACAATAGAGCCGGTTGAAAGCTCTAAAATTTCTTTGATTGATTTTTTTGTTCTTCCGAGTTCAACCGTAACTTGCAATGGAACATCTAAGATCAAGCCGATATTTGCTTCATTGACCTGCACAGGTTCCATTGAAAGCGGTGTAAATTGTGCAGGTGAAACGGGAACATTATTAGCTACATGTGGTTGCATTGGAGGACCTCCATATCCATAACCAGGCGGTGGTGCGGCATACTGCTGTTGAGCGTATTGTTGCGGCGGCGGAGCATATTGCTGTTGTGGTGGTGGAGCTGCATATTGTTGTTGAGGTGGCGGTGGTGGAGGTGGAGCAGCATTCATTTTTGGCGGTGGAGCCGGTTGAGGTGGTGGCGGTGTCTCAGGTTTTGGAGCAGGTTCATCACCACCGGATGCGCCTCCGCCGAGAAGTGCCTCGACCATTTCTTTCGCAACGTGCACAGGCAAAATCTGCATAATTTCACTATCAATGAGTCCGTCGACTTCCATTCTGAATGAAATTCTGACGATCGGATCAGTACTGCCTGCAAGTTCGGTGATCTTTTCTTCACTGCCGAAATCAACTAAACTGACTTTTGGCGGTGAAATATCGATCTTCTTGTTGAACATTGTTGAAAGT
>JAFUZV010000047.1 GCA_017476425.1 Selenomonadaceae bacterium | reverse complement strand
CCGACAAGTGCAATACCTATGTATTATGTGATCAGTGCTTACGGAATGACAGGCAAAGTTTACGAATCGCCATCAGTTGTTGCAAATCCTAATTATCCTGAGCCGCCTAAACCTGTGCCGATCTATCATTACAATATTGAAAATCCTGCAAGTTTAATGCCGTTTCTTGTTTGGCATAGTGTACCCGGTGCAGTCTGTTATGAAGTTGAATTGTTATCAGCACCGCCGGAGATTGAAGGCGGAATTTCTCTTTCAAAAATGTTTCATCTTGCAAGCACTCAACAAGTTTTTACTAACGGCTGGCAAGCTGATTTAAAACCATTTCAAAATCAAATTTCGATCTATTGGCGAGCAAGAGCATTAGGATTTCATCACGAGCCGATCGGTGAATTTTGCAAAGCGGAGCCGATCATTGTCGACGTTTCAAAACCTATTCCGAATTGTCCGTTGATAAATGATTTTGATCAAATGCCTAATTTCAAACAGCCGCTTTATCCTGTTTATGATTGGATACCGTTGAATGCTAAAGCGGCGAAATATGAAGTTGAACTTTTGGATCACAAGCCGCCGATTGAAAATGATATTGATCCTTCACCGGATAGTTTATGGCGGCAGACAACTTTAGATATGTCAAGCTGTTATGATGAGTATGGAAGACCTTTTGCAGGTGATTATTATTGGAGAGTTCGTGCGCTTGACAAAAATAATAATCCGATCGGCACTTGGTCAAATTCTTCAAAATTCACAGTTGACGCTTATGATAACGGCGTTGAAATTGCAGTTTTCGGCGATAGTATTTCTCACGGCGGCGGCGCAGTTTCATATTCACCTTATGCTCTTGAATACAGTTATTTGACTTATCTTGATTTTCCAACTGTAAATCTTTCACGAAGTGGTGACACAGCTCATACTTCAATGGAAAGATTTGAAAATGATGTTTTGAGATTCAAGCCGAAGAATTTGATCATTCTCACAGGAACTAATTCATTGAGAGCAACGAATATTGACGCTGATGCAGTAATTTCCGATCTTGCTGAAATTAATCATAAATGTTTTGTTAATGATATTCGTCCGATTTTTTTAACGCTTATGCCGATCAATCCAACTAATATAAAAAATGCTTTTCATACTGATACTGATCCGCAATGGCGTGAAAAACTTGGTCAGATAAATGATTTCATTCGTCAGCAGAAATATTACATTGATCTTGAACCGTATTTTTATGATATTTACGGCGTGCAGCTTGATGATCGTTTAAGCGTTGACGGACTTCACCCGGATATTAAAGGTAAAATGATGATGGCGGAGATCATTAATCAACATAAAAATTTATTTCTCAAAGAAGAATCAAAATAAAAAAACTCTCGCGGCAATTAAAATTGCTTTGAGAGAATTTTTTTTTGCGATTTTGATCATTCAACGAAATTTGTTAAAGCTCTATGCTGATATTTCGTGTGATAATGAAGGACGAAAGCATTTCTTTCCGGGAAGTGACGAATGTCATCAATGTAGCAGTGTTGACGAGTCTTGAGATAAATCAAAATATCGCCTTCAAAAATTTCGTATTCGTCAGATACTTCAATCGTACTAGGTTCTTCATTGCGATAAAATCCAACGACGATCGGCTCAGGTGTAAGTTTTTGATCTCTAACGATCACGAAAGTCCCGGTTAAATCTTTGCCTTCTTCAAAATACTGATCGAGTTCGATCTTTGACATTAAATCCATAAAATCATCTCCAACAATTTTTTAAATCGTATCACGGAAAAATTTTTTAGTCAACGCAAAACAAATTTTAAAATGTCTATAGGAGTTTAGGACATTTTGAAGAAATTTTATGATCAAATTTAATCGTGAGGTGAAAAAATTTTTTATGATTTTATATATTGCAGAAAAACCGAGTATGGGCAGAGAGATCGCAAAATGTTTAGGGACGAATGACACTAACAGCAAAAAAGGTTACATTGAGACTAGCAAAGGAATTGTAACTTGGTTATTCGGTCACGTTTTGAGAGCAGCGGAGCCGGAAGATTATGACGAAAGATATAAAATGTGGCGCATTCAAGATTTGCCGATCGTTCCTTCTGAATGGAAAATGTTAGTTGATCCAAAAGCCGCTCATCAATTCAATCTAGTTAAAACTTTGATCGCTAAAGCTGATCTAATCGTCCACGCAGGCGATCCGGATCGTGAAGGTCAACTGCTTGTTGATGAAGTGCTTGACTACGTTGGTAATCAAAAACCTGTTAAAAGAATTTTATTAAATGCACTCGACGAAAGAAGTATTAAAAGTGCAAATGATGATCTGCGAGATAATGCAGACTTTTTTAATTTGAAACAATCTGCACTTGCAAGATCAAGAGCTGATTGGCTGATCGGAATGAATTTATCAAGAGCTTACACTTTAGCCGTCAGACGTGCCGGTTATAAAAAATTAGTTTTGCCGATCGGTAGAGTTAAAACTCCGACGCTTGCATTAGTTGTTCGTCGTGAACGTGAGATACAAAATTTCAAGCCGGTTGATTATTATCTGATTCGTGCAGAATTTCAACATAAAAATGGTTATTTTCTTGCGCAGTGGAAGCCGTCGATCAAAAATTCCAACAAAAAATTTTTCGACGATGAAAAGCGATTGATTGATAAAAGTTTTGCTGAATATATGTTGCAACTATTTAAGAATTTACCTCACGACGGAAAGATAATTAAATTCGACACTAAAGAGAAAAAAGAATCTCCGCCGCTGCCATTCTCATTGTCAGCATTGCAAGTTATGGCAGGTCATCAATTAGGTTATGAACCGCAAAAAGTTTTAGACATAGCACAATCACTTTACGAAAAAAAATTGACGACGTATCCGAGATCAGATTGTGCCTTTTTGCCGCCGAATCAATTCAAGGACGCATCTAAAATTTTGTCGAATCTTGCAACGATCAACAATCAAAAATTTTCAACGTGGGCAAAAAATGCTGATCCTAAGAGAAAAAGCCGTGCGTGGAATCAATCAAAAATTACAGCTCATCACGCAATCATACCTACAACGAAAATTGCGCCGCTTGAAAGTCTCAACGAAATGGAACGAAATATTTATTTGTTGATCGCTCGTCAATACATTGCACAATTTTACCCGGATTTTGTTTATGATGAAACGACGGTTAATGTTGAGTACAAAAAAGAAATTTTCACCGTCAAGGGCAAAGTCACCAAAAAAATCGGCTGGCGTGAATTGTTTACTAATCAACCTGCGATCAAAGATGATGATGAAGTTGAAATGATGCTGCCTCAAATGCAGAAAGATGATCACGTTGATTATATCAAAGGCGATATTTTAACTAAGACGACTAAACCGCCGACAAGATTTACACCTGCAACGCTTATTCAAGGTATGAAGGACATTCACAAATATGTTAAGAATGAAGAGGCAAAAAAGCAACTCAAGGACGTTTATGGTATCGGCACGGAAGCGACAAGAGCAACGATTATTGACGATCTTATCAAGCGAAATTTTTTAACGACGGCAGGCAAGAAAAAAATTTTGACTCCAACTGATCAAGCATATTTATTGATTGACGCTTTGCCGGACGAAATGATTTATCCTGATGCAACGGCAATTTGGGAAGATAAATTACATTCAATGAGTGAAGGTGAAGGAACTCTTGAAAATTTTTTGCAAGGACAAATTGAATTTACTCGTCAACTTTGTGATAAAGCTGTTCATTGTGAAATTAAACCTGCGCCGCCGTCTGAAGATGATAAAAATAATTCAGAAGATCGCAGTAAATGGATAATGTGTCCGATCTGCAAGACAGGTCATTTTGTTAAACGCAATGGCAAGAATGGTGAATTTTTCGGCTGTTCAAATTATCCAAGCTGTCGAGCTACTTGCAATGCTAAAGATGATAAGCCGGATATTGAAGAGTTGAAAAGAAAACTCAACGGACAAAATTAAAAAAATTTTTATTGAAGGAGAATAAAAATTGCAATTACGTGGCACTTTAATGATTTTAGCAGCGTCATTTTTTTGGGGAACAACTTTCGTTGCACAAATGACAGGTATGGAAGGACTCGGACCATTTTCATATGCTGCCTCAAGGTTTTTTTTAGGATTTATTTTTTTGTTGATCGTCTGGTTGACTCAACGAAAAAAGCGTCAACGTGAAAAAGGATATAAAACAGGATTTTTGATCGGAATCGGATCAGGTTTATTTATGTTCGTTGCAAGTTCAATGCAACAAGTTTCAATGCTTTACACGACGGCAGGCAAAGCGGCTTTCATAACTTGCTTGTATATCGTTTTCGTTCCACTCGGCGCAGTGATTTTAGGAAAATTGATCCGTGCTGAAAATTGGATCGGAGCATTTTTAGCATTGATCGGTTTATATCTTCTTGCAATTCACGAAGATTTTACATTTCAGATCGGCGATCTAATTTTGTTTATAAGTTCCTTTTTTTGGGCAGGACAAATTTTATTTATCGATCGTTTTGCCTCAAAAGTTGACGTACTTGAATTAAGTGTCGCACAAATTTTTGTCTGTATGGTGATGAGTTTCTTTGCAATGATGATTTTTGAAGTTCCAACGATTGAATCAATTTCAAATGCCTGGTTTTCAATCTTCTACGGTGGTATAATGTCAGCCGGTGTAGCATTCACTTTACAAGTTTTCGGTCAAAAATATACTGATCCATCAACGGCGGCGATCGTTATGAGTTTTGAATCGATCTTCGGCGCAGTCAGCAGTTGGATCATTCTCGGTGAAGTTATGAGCAACAGAGAAATTTTCGGCTGTGTTTTGATGTTTATCGGTGTGCTTGTAACTCAATACAGGACATTAATTCGAAATGCGTAATTCAGAATTAGGAATTAATTTTACATTCTGAATTAATTTAATTCTGCATTCTAAATTCTGAATTAGAATTTGTTAGCAGGAAAATTATTATTAGTGTCGAAAAGTCGAAAAAGTAAATCATTAGAAATGGCGCGAGAAACTCCTGATTTAAATCAAGAGAGGAAATCACTTTTCACTTCCTTTCGTAAAATCTTTTCGCTAAGTATATTGAAAATTAGTAATTACTATAGTAATGTATTGACAGATGGGAGGTGAAAAAAATGTATCTGACTATTAAAAATCAACTTAGAACTTTGCCTGTTAAATATTTTGAAACTTTGCGTCTACTTTGCCATTTGTCAAAAAATCTCTACAATGAGGCTTTGTATTCTGTGAGGCAATATTACTTTACCGAACATAAACACTTGAGCTATGAATCGAATTATCACGAGTGCAAGAACAGCGAAAATTACAAGGCATTAGGAACTGATATTGCACAACAAACGATGGAAGTTGTAGACAGGAATTTCAAATCTTTTTACACTTTGATTGAAAAAGCAAAAGAAGGAAATTACCAATTTAAGCAAATACGAATGCCACATTACTTGCCTAAAGATGGTTACTTCTCGTTGATAATTCCAAGAATATCAATCAAGAATGGCAGTTTTGCAATACCAATGAGCAGAGCTTTTAAGAAGGAACACGGTGAAGTTAGATTTGAAATTCCACCAAACATAGAAAGCAAAGAAATATGCGAAGTAAGAATCCACCCAAGAAATAACGCAAAGTTTTTTGAAATTGAATATATCTATGAGCAACCTGAGATTGAAGTTGAACTCAATGTTGACAAGTATATGGCAATCGACTTTGGACTTGATAATCTTGCCACTTGTGTGACAAACGATGGGGCATCGATGATTTTCGACGGTAAACAATTAAAATCTTACAATCGATTGTACAACAAGGAAAATGCAAGATTGCAATCAGAGAAGGACAAGGCAAAAATCAAAGGATTTACTCGTAGACAAGCATTAAATACTCGTAAGCGTAACCGTCGAATTAACCACGCAATGAGCGTTGCAGTATCAAGGATAATCAAATATTGCTTGAAGAATCAGATAGGTAATTTGATTGTCGGCTATAATCTTGATTGGAAGCGAAATATAGAAATAGGCAAAGTCAACAACCAGAGCTTTGTACAAATTCCTCACGGCTTATTACGTCAAAAATTGAAGTATCAATGTGAGTTGTACGGCATAAATTACGTTGAGCAGGAAGAGTCTTACACCAGTAAAGCAAGTTTCTTTGATGATGATGAATTGCCAACATACAATGCAGATAATCCGCAAAATTACCAATTTAGCGGCAAGAGAATAAGTCGCGGGCAATATCGAACAAAGAGAGGATATGTACTTAATGCAGATGTAAATGGTGCGCTTAATATATTGCGTAAAAGTAAACTGGTAGACCTTAGCGTCTTACAGGATAGAGGCTGCGTAAACCAGCCCGTGCGAATCAATTTGTTTCTCACAAAGCTCCCGACTTCAGTCGGGTAGTTGTTTACAATTGCAAATAGAGAGGTCGATTAATGTATGTCGTCAAAAGATGCGGCTTTAAAAAAGAGATTGGAGCAAATACGTGCGAAAAATCAGCAACAACAAAAAGAAACCGTATCGACGAATGATGCGGCTGTTAAGCAAGCGATGAATGATCTAAGAAAACAAAATGCAAATTCAAATTTAAATACAAATAAACCGCCGGACGATCAGTCAATAAAAAGCGCAATAGTTACAATAAAAGTTTTCGGCGTTGGCGGCGGCGGCAATAGTGTTTTAAAAAGAATTGCAGAAAGTAATTTTTTAGATATTGATCTTGTTGCGGTTAATACTGATGCACACGCTCTAACACAAATGAATATGGGCGCAATTAAAACGATTCAGATCGGTGAAACATTGACTAAAGGTCGCGGCACAGGCGGAAATTTTTTAGTTGGTGAGCAAGCGGCGAAAAATGATGCTGAACGATTGAAAAATATGATGTTCGGCGCAGATATGATTTTTATAACAGCCGGTATGGGCGGCGGCACTGGAACCGGAGCTGCTCCGATCGTTGCTAAACTTGCTAAAGAATTAGGAATATTAACTGTTGGTGTCGTAACAAAACCTTTTAAATTTGAAGGTCAGAAAAAACAACGTGCCGCTGATGAAGGTATTGTTAAAATGCAATCATATATGGATGCGTTGATCACCGTTAAAAATGATAACTTATTACAATTACCGGAGAATAAAGGACTTTCAATCGTCAGTGCATTTCACGAAGCTGATTCAGTTTTGAGACAAGCTATAAAATGTATTGCTGAATTGATTTTGACAACCGGCGTTGTGAATGTCGATTTTGCTGACGTTACGACGATCTTCACACAGAGTAAATCAAGTGATGCGTTGTTAGGTATCGGACAAAGTAATATCAGTGCAGTTAAAGCAGTACAACAAGCGATTCAAAGTCCGTTGATTGATAAATCTTTAAAAGGTGCTCGCGGCGTTATCTTCAATATTACAGGTGATGAAAATCTTACTTTGCACGACGTAAACGAGGCGGCAGATTATATTTTCAGTCAGACTGAAGGCGATGTTAATATCATTCTTGGAACGGTTGTTAATCCTAAAATGAAAGGCTTAGTACAAGCAACGATCATTGCAACTGATTTTGTTGATTCGCTTGCATTGAAGTCACCGACGATCGAAGTTCCGAAAAGTAAAGTTACAGTCTCACAAGGTTTTAATCTTGAAACGCCGAAATTTCCAACTGAAAATAAAAGCGGTAAAGGTGCATCAGGCTTAGTCATTCCGAAATTTAATTTTAAGTCTAATAAATAGGGCTAAGGTCGAAAGGCTGAGGGCTAAGAGATTATGAATGATAAAAAATTTTTACGGACAGAAATTTTATTAAGTACGGCAGCGATGGAACGCTTGAACGGCGCGATCGTTGCCGTTTTTGGTATTGGCGGCGTTGGATCATTTGCTGTTGAGGCTTTAGCAAGATCGGGTATCGGTCATTTAGTGTTGATTGATCACGACGTTGTTGACGAAACGAATATTAATAGACAACTTCACGCAACGACAAAGACGATCGGACAATCTAAAGTTGAATTGATGAAGTCAAGAATTTTAGAAATTAATCCGGCGGCGATCGTCGAAACAATCAAAGAATTTTATTTGCCGAGTGATCAAAGCGATAAATTTTTTTTGCATAATTATGATTATGTTATCGATGCGATCGATACAATAACGGCTAAGATCGATCTAGTGCTTGAATGTAAACGAAGAGGAATAAAAATTATTAGTAGTATGGGAGCAGGCAATAAACTTGATCCGACGAAATTTAAAGTTGCAAATATTTTTGAAACGAGCGTTGATCCGATCGCTAGAGTGATGAGGAAGAAATTAAAAGATAATGGAATTAATAATTTAAAAGTTGTTTATTCAACTGAAACGCCGATCAAAATTCTTAATTCTACATTCTGCATTCTTAATTCTGAATTGAAAACGATCGGCAGCGTGTCATTTGTGCCGTCAGTTGCAGGTTTAATATTAGCCGGTGAAGTTATCAAAGAAATTGCAGGTGTTAATAAATAATGAAAATTTCAGTTTTAGGTTGTGGACGTTGGGGAAGTTTTCTTGCGTGGTATTCTGATCACATAGGTCACGAAGTTAAATTGTACGGTCGAGAAACTTCAAAGCATATGCAAAAATTTTTAAAAGATCGCCGGAATGAATTTTTAATTTTGCCTGAAACGATAGACTTAACAACTAATCTCAATGAGGCGATTAATTTTGCTGACGTGATAATTATTTCGATCAATTCTCAACAATTAAGATCATTTGCTAGACAACTGAATGAGATCGACGGCGTTAAAGAGAAAAAATTTATTTTATGTATGAAAGGCTTAGAAAGTAATAGCGGCAAGCGATTAACGACGGTATTTAATGAAGAAATTCAAAATGCTAAAGTTGCAGTATGGATCGGACCCGGTCACGTTCAAGATTTTTTATGTGGAATACCTAATTGTATGCTTATGGCTTCGGCTGATGAAAATTTGACTAAAGAACTTGTAGAGATTTTTAAAAGTTCGTTGATCAGATTTTATTATGGCAGTGATTTAATCGGCAGTGAGATCGGCGCAGCGGCAAAAAATGTTATAGGACTTGCAGCAGGTATGCTTGATGGTTTAAAATATTCAAGTATCAAAGGTGCATTGATGGCACGCGGTACAGCGGAATTATCAAGACTTGTTGAGGCACTCGGCGGGAATAAAATGACGATTTACGGATTATCTCATCTCGGCGATTATGAAGCAACTTTATTTTCAGCTCACAGTAATAATCGTCGTTTTGGTGAAGATTTTGTATTGAAGTTGCCATTTGAAAAACTTGCTGAAGGTGTTGAAACGGTTTCGGCGTTGATGAAGTTATCAGAGAGTGTTAATGTTGAGTTGCCGATCTGCAAAACTGTTAATGAAATAATTCACAATCAAAAAGATCCAAAAGATCAGTTATCTAATTTATTTTTACGTTCAACAAAAGAAGAATGAAAATTAATTCGGAATGCGGAATGCGTAATTCGGAATTGTAAAGTTAAAATTAATTCCTAATTCCGCATTCACAATTCCGCATTAAATCGGGGGTGGCAAAAGTTGAATATAGGAGATAAAGTTGTTTATCCGATGCACGGTGCCGGCGTGATTGAAGGCATTGAAAGCAATGAAGTTGGCGGCGTGGTGAAAGATTATTATATATTAAAATTGCCGGTAGGAAATTTAAAACTTATGCTGCCTGTTGATACGGTAGATCAGATCGGACTTCGTGAGATAATCAACAAAGATAAAGTTGATGAAGTTGTCGACGTTTTGAAAAGCAAGCCGGATAATATTCAAGGTAGTTGGAATAAACGATTTAATGAAACGTTGGAGCGATTAAGAAGCGGTGATATTTTAGATGCTGCGGCGGTAGCAAGAAATCTTTCAATTAGAAATCGCAAGCGCAAAATTTCCGGCGGTGAAAAGCGATTGATGGATTTATCAAGACAAATTTTGATCAGTGAATTAGTTTATGCTTGTGATAAAACACCGGAAGATATTACAAAGTGGTTTGAAAATGTGATCGGCACTAACGCTAAAGATTAAAATTTTTTAAGTATAGTTAAACAATTTTCACGTATCATAAAAATTTCATAAATCTATGCTATGCTTTCGTCGAGTACTTGAGGAGGTGAAATTATGCTCGATAAAGTGTTGAGATTTTTTATAACGCTGGTATTTGCTATCGTTGGCGGTGCACTTTTAAAATTAGCAAGTCCGATGCTTGCAATGTATATCAGCGTTGAATTGTTTAATGTTGACATTGCTATTTTTCAAATTACGCTTGCAAGTCTGATTTGTATTTTAGCCGGTGCGTTGATCGGTGGATTAGGCGGCTGGTTCGTTTCACCGTTTTTGATCCGTCAATTAAGTCGTTTTACAGTTTTTGTTGAAAAGCAGCTTGGCAAAATGCCGATTCACGACGTGATCGCCGGTGCAGTTGGTTTAGCGATCGGACTTATCATAGCGAATTTATTGAGTTATTCATTTGCGAAGATACCTGTAGTAGGTGATTATATTCCGGTTATCTTCAGTATCGTTATTGGTTATTTAGGGATTCATATCACAATTAAGAAACGTAAAGAACTTACGGGCAGTTTTGAATTTATACCGAAAATGTTAAAAGAAGTTTTGCGAAATAGAGAAACTCAAGCGGCGGAAAATAATCCTGAAGTTAAAACGCAAAAAGTTTCGATTGAACGTCCAAAGAGTTATAAAAAAGATCGCAAAGAGAAAATCGATCAAAAAGTGCCGGATCAAACGCCTGCAACGCCGATTGATACAACGTCACCTGCAAAGCCTGTTGAGGTTGATAAAAATTTCAAATTGCTTGATACAAATGTAATTATTGATGGACGAATTGCAGATATTTGTCGAACAGGTTTTTTAGAAGGCACAATTTTAATTCCGGTTTTCGTACTTGAGGAACTTCAACATATTGCTGATTCGCCGGACAGTTTAAGACGTGTTAGAGGTCGTCGTGGTCTTGACGTATTGAAACAAATTCAAGATGATTCGTTAAAACTCAAAGTTGAAGTTATGAATGTTGATTTTGAGGACATTCAAGAAGTTGATTCAAAACTTGTTCGACTTGCTCAGAAAGTTAAAGGCAAAATCATAACTAACGATTTCAACCTTAACAAAGTTGCTCAACTTCGAGGCGTTGAAGTCCTTAACATTAACGATCTTTCAAATGCTGTTAAGCCTGTTGTAATTCCTGGTGAAAATATGAAAGTGCAAGTCGTCAAAGACGGCAAAGAACCCGGTCAAGGCGTTGCTTATCTTGAAGACGGCACAATGATTGTTATTGAAAATGGTCACAGATATTTAAACAGAACTATTTTTGTTGAGGTTACATCTGCACTTCAAACTTCAGCCGGCAGAATGATCTTTGCAAAACCGAGATGAATTCATTTAATAAGTCAATAAAGGATATGCAATATTATGAGAGTTATAATTGTGTCTTATGGTGTCTTTCTAGAGAATTTACTTAAAACGATCAATTTAAATAACATAGACATAGTAGCAATAGTCTCACCAGATGCCCCCCCCCCCCCCATATCTTTTCAACCCGCATTAAAACTGACTTTATTCGGTAAAAATGTTTCAATAGTACCTTATGAACTGCTTGATGAATGTGTTACAGAAACATATTTTGATTATATCTTCGTTTCCGGAAATGAAGGCTATGTGATAAATCAATTAAAAAATTTGGGTATTGAGAAACAGAAGATCGTTAATATGAGTTTAACTTCTTCATTTCTGCTGACTTATCACGTCAGATTGATCCGTCAGATAAAAAGTAATATATCGAAATATAAAATTTTGTTTGTCGGTTTGTCTTATGTCAGAGATGGAATAGATTTATCTTGTTTTGATTTACCGGCTGTAGTTTGTGCCGGAAGTAGTCAAGATTTATTCTATGATTATGAATACATAAAACGAATGCTTTCGGAGGAAAATAATCAATTCAAATATGTATTCATTGGATTGGCTCCTTACAGTTTCAATTTTGATTTATCACTCGGCAATAACTCGAATTTTATTTTAGGTTATTACTTGGCTTTTAAAAAGACTCATAATTTTCAAGTGAATGATGAAGATATGGAAAAAATTTTTAACGATCAGCATTTGAATTTATTTGAAACTCTTGATAAAATTAATTATCCTTTTGACTTAGATTTAAACGATTTATACAAATGGAAAAAGCAAAATAATCATCCTATGGATGTATCAGCCAGATTTGGTGCTCGTGAAAGAGCTGAAGTTTGGAGTAAAAAAAGATTTCCATTGACTATTGCTGAAAATACTAAAATTCTTAAAGAATGTATTCATTTTTGTCGATCGAAAAATACCATTCCAATTTTGGTGTTATATCCTAAGTCTCACGTTTATATGAGATTTTTTTCTAAACGAATGCTCGACGAATTTTATTACATTCTCAACCAGATCAAAGAGGAAGAAAAAATTGAAGTCCTTGATTATACGCAATGGAATGAAATAACAATTAATGATTTTTATAATGTCGATCATTTAAATTCAAGTGGAGCCAAAAAAGTATCTACTGCTATCAATGATTATATAATGAATAAGAGGTGAATTAAAAATGGCACTGCCGACCGAATCTAATCGCAAAAATACAACGAATGACAGAGTATCAAAATTGTTATCAATAGCAGGAGAAGCGGCGGCAATGATTGCAGCGAACAAAGCGGCAATTACAAAGAAGAAGATAGAAATAATTGCGATCGGCTCCTCAACCGGCGGCACTGAAGCATTATCTCAAGTCTTGCCGAAATTAAGACCGCCATTACCACCGGTTGTTGTTGTTCAACATATTCCTGAAGGCTTTTCAAAACTCTTTGCAGATCGAATGAATAGCGAATGCGTTTTGAATGTTAAAGAGGCAGTAAACGGCGATATTGTCAAGCCTAATTCAGTTTATATTGCGCCTGGCGGTCAACATATGGCAGTTCACAAAGTCGGTGATATAACTAAAATATGTTGTCATATGGGACCAAAACTTCACGGTTGCAGACCGGCTGTCGATGTGTTATTTCATTCAATTTCTCATTACTTCACCGGTGGAAGTTCAATGGCGGTTATTTTAACCGGTATCGGGCACGATGGTGCTCGTGGTATGCTTGATATGAAACAACAAGGCTCACCGACGATCGGACAAGATGAGGCTACAAGCGTTGTTTATGGAATGCCGAAAGCGGCTTTTGAGCTCGGTGCTGTTGATAAACAATTTCCGCTAAATATGATCGCAGCGGCGATTATGAATCGTGTTAAAAGTAACGAATCTTTTTAATCTGATCAATATTGAAAATCATAAATAAAAAGTAGACAATTTTTTTCATTGCCTACTTTTTTTGTTAGTGAATATTTTTAAAAATTATTTTGCTACGCTAACAGCCTCTTCATTTTCAGCGGCTTCTTCAGCGTCTTGTGCTTCTGCAACTTCATTAAGAGCCTCAACAAGTTTATCAACGTCGATACCGTGAACATTTGCACCGGCTTCGATATTTTCAAAATGTGCTGCGGCGCAGCCAATGCAACCCATACCGGCATACATAAAAACCATTGCCGTATCAGGATATTTCTGGACGACTTCGAGAATGCTCATATCTTTCGTAATTTTCAAAGTGATCATCTCCAAAAAAATTTTCTATATTGTATCACAAGTTAGAAAAAAATCAATATCAATTTGCGCCATTGATAATATATCAAAGTAATGAATTTATAATGAAAAATTTTTATTTCTTGCAGGAATTTTTCAGCTTAAAAAGAAATTAGAAACAAATTAAAAATTTTGGTGATCTAATGGAAGGATTTAATCACTTAAGTGTGATGGCTGATGAAGTCGTCGACAATCTCATAACTGATCGGAGCGGCGTTTATGTTGATTGTACTCTCGGCGGCGGCGGTCATTCGTTAAAAATTTCTCAACAACTCAATGATAACGCTTTGATAATCGGAATTGATCAAGATATTGAGGCAATCAATGCGGCGAAAATTCGTTTGAATGATGTTAAATGTCAAGTGAAAATTATTCATAACAATTTTAGTCAAATCAATGAAATTCTTGACGAATGCAACATTGATAAAGTTGATGGCATTCTGTTCGATCTCGGAGTTTCATCTCATCAAATTGATACTGCTGAACGTGGATTTTCTTATATGCAAAATGCTCCGCTTGATATGAGAATGGACACTTCAAAAAATTTCACGGCTTATAACGTCGTCAATGAATACGCTGAAGAAAATCTTTACAAAATTTTTCACGAATACGGCGAAGAAAGATTTTCAAATAGAATTGTCAAAGCGATCGTTAATGCACGGAAGATTAAACCGATCGAAACAACCGGCGAACTTGTCAAGATCATTGAAAACGTTGTACCATTTAACAAAAAGTCTGGTCATCCTGCGAAAAGAATTTTTCAAGCGATCAGAATTGAAGTTAATAACGAGCTTGAAATTTTGAATGAGGCGATCAATTCTGCGGTTGATCATTTAAAGATCGGTGGAAGAATCGCAGTTATAACTTTCCATTCACTCGAAGATAGGATCATCAAGAATACTTTCAAGACTCTTGCAACGGATTGCATTTGTCCAAAAAATTTTCCGGTCTGCGTTTGCAACCATAAGGCAACAATTAAAATTCTCGGCAAGGTTGCTACCGCTACTGAGGAAGAAATTAAAAAAAATTCTCGTGCTAAAAGTGCTAAAATTCGTATCGCTGAGAAAATTAATGATACCGCTAAAATTCTATGATTGGAGTGGATATTATGCAACGAAAGAGAAAAGTAAATTATCAAGAAATGCAAGAGAGTCCTATTTATTACAATAATTATAATTACAATGAAAGTCACGAAAGAGAACAACGGACGTTAAAATTGATTCGCAATCGTCCAAAACTTGATCGAAATCTTAGATCGCATTGTCAGATCGCCTTTATAATTATTTCGATTCTTGCAATGCTTGTTGTTATTCGTAGTGGTATTAGTGCAAGTCGTGGTTATGCTCTTGTCGCTACTCAAAATCAAGCGCAGCAACTTGAACAGGATAATGAACGCTTGAGAATTGAAATTGCAAAATTGAAATCGCCGGAAAGGATCAAGCAGATCGCTGAAGATGATCTTGGAATGGTTGTTCCTAAAAAAATGTACTTCTCGCACGAGAGATAAAAAAATTCACTCTTCGTTAGTTGAAAAGCTATTGA
The DNA here is from genome assembly GCA_017476425.1 of Selenomonadaceae bacterium. Taxonomy (GTDB): domain Bacteria; phylum Bacillota; class Negativicutes; order Selenomonadales; family Selenomonadaceae; genus Quinella. The sequence goes on along the minus strand of JAFUZV010000047.1, from coordinate 62,277 downwards.
AGAGTGATTTTATTTTGATGATATTTCGTTGAAGGTTAAAAGTTTATCGCGATAATATTCATATTGCTGTTGACGGAATTTAATTTCAGCAGGCAAGCCTTCAGAAAGATCGTTACAAAGTTTATCGAATCTATCTAAAATGTTTACGATTCTTTCTTGCTCGTCAAGCGGTGGAATTGGAATTTTAATTTTATTTAAAACTTCTCTCGTGAGTGCAGGTCGTGCAGCATTTGAAGTATTTAATTTTTCTATATGCTCTTTGCAGATTAAATAATAAAAAAATTTCGGAAGAATTATATTTTCATCAATTTCAGTATAATAAATTGTATCTACATTCCAAAAAGGTTTATCAACAAAAAAAATATTACTGATAGATCCTTTTCTCGGTAACAAAACTGTTGGTTTATCATATGCAAATGTATCGACATAGGTCATAATTCCGCCGCTACCATAAACAGGAATTTCTCCAACTCCAAGATGTCTGTAATCTTTACCGTGCTTAATTTTTGCAATTTCACCGAGCTTTTTAAATTCTACGTCGTCAAATGTCAAGAGTTTATCTCGATAATATTCGTATTGTTTCTTTCGGAGCGTAAGCTCTTCTTTAAGCAAGTCTATTAGTCCTGTTTGCCCGTCAGCAAATTTATCCAGTATACGAACTATTTCTTTCTGTACTTCGATCGGCGGAACTGGAATTAAAAGTTCAATAAGATATTTAAAATGACGCTCATAATTGTCGTGTCGCTTATAAAAATTACAAATCGCATAATAAAGATATTTTGTAATTATCTTTGATTCATCGCACTTAAAAATTTTCAATCCGTCTGCACCTTGAACAAATGCAAAATCAACAAATTTAATATGCTCGCTGTGGTCTCCAAATAAAACATATTTATCTTTGTAAATATTTTTGTCATTCAGATTACAATATCCGGAAATATATTCTTCTTCCTGTGAAATTATTGGAACGTTTCCAGTTTTTTTGTATTCATTTCGCTTAATTTTTAAAGTTGGTGTTATCGTTTGAATAATTTCACCGAGCGTTTTAAATTCTACGCCGTGCGGACAAAGTTTATCAATTAAATCATTAAGTCTACTCATAATTTTATCCTTCACGTTTCACATTATCACCGTAAATCGTTTTAAATTCATCACGCATTGAAATTGAAATCCAGCCGTTTTCATCAGCGGCTTTTTTCATATTCAATATCAGAATCAATTTTAGAAATTTTTTTAGCTTCTTCTTCGTAATACATATCTTTTAACCAGTCTTTAAGAACGCCGCTTTTAAAATAATTCAAAATTTCATCGAAAGTACAATACTTACAAAAATCTTCAAGCGAATTGATAACAACGCCATTCAATATTAAATTGCCATTCAAATTAACTTTAGGAAGAAAAGTTTCAGAATCATTATGAAGATTCTTTTCAAAAACTCTTTTGATCCCTTCTGCAGCCATTGCAGCAACTATAGGAACAAAATTCAATTTTACCGCCTCAATTCAATTACCAGTTATGGTGAAATGTTCCTTCTTTATCGATACGCTTGAAAGTATGAGCACCGAAATAATCACGTTGAGCTTGAATTAAATTTGCGCCGAGTCGTTCACTTCTCATTGCGTCGATATATTCAAGTGCATTAGCAAGTGCCGGGATCGCTATTCCATTTTGAATTGCAAGACTTACAACTTTCCGCAGATCGTCAAGATTATTTTTGATCTTATCGAAGAAAAATTGATCCTGCATTAGATTTTCAAGTTGTGGATCATTTTGAAAAGACTCAGTGATCTTATTTAAAAATTCTGCTTGAATAATGCAACCGGCTCTGAAGATCGCAGCGATCTTTCCAAAATTCAAATTCCAGTTGAAAACTTCAGAGGCTGATTTATAAAGTGCAAAGCCTTGAGAATAAGCGGCGATCTTTCCAACGTAGAGACTTCGCCGGACACTTTCAACAAAATTTTCATCAGAAATATTTTTGATCTTAAGTGGTAAATTGCTAGAAAAATTTTTTCGTTCGTTAATGAGATTCGACATAACACGAGCATTACAAGCCGCAGTCATTATCGAAGTATTAACGCCTTGTTTCATTGCTTGAATACTTGTCCAGCGTCCAGTGCCTTTTTGTCCTGCACTATCAACAATCTTGTCAATGATTTGTCCACCGTCTTCATCATCTTCAGAAAAAATTTTCGCCGTAATTCCGATCAGAAAACTTTTCAATTCGCCTTCATTCCATTCATTAAACGTTGAAGAAATTTTTTTATTATCAAGTCCTGCAACATATTTCAACAAAAGATAACTTTCGGCGATCAACTGCATATCAGCGTATTCAATACCATTGTGCACCATTTTAACATAATGACCTGCGCCGTCAGTTCCAATATAAGCACAGCAAGGATCATTATCGACTTTTGCAGCGATCGCCTCGTAGATCGAACGAATTTTTTCATAAGCATTTGCATCACCACCGGGCATAATGCAAGGACCATTACGAGCACCACTTTCACCGCCGCTAATTCCAACGCCAAAATAATTTATACCTTTCGACTTCAAAAGATCGTGACGGCGGCGAGTGTCCTCAAAAAATGAATTGCCGCCATCTAAAATAATATCACCTTCATCAAGTAGCGGAATTAATTTTTCGATCATTGAATCAACAGGATCACCAGCCATAATCATAAACATAATTTTACGTGGACGATCGATCGCCTCAACAAAATTTTTCAGATCAAAAAAGCCTTTCAAATTCTGATGAGGATTTTTCGCAATAAATTTTTCCGTTAAATCCGGCGTGTAATTATAACAAGCAACTTTGAAACCGTGATCCGCCATATTAAGTGCAAGGTTGCTACCCATAACAGCCATTCCGACCATTCCAATATCCATAATTTCACTCCTAAATTTTGAAATTATAATTTTAAAGTTATTTTATCACGGATATTTTAATTTATCAATTTATGATTAATGATAAATTACTTTTAGTTTTCAATATAAAGCAATCGATCATTAAAGTGCTTGCTTTCAAGTTCTTTCGGCGGCGGACAATTTTTAGCAGACTCAATAGGTACAGGCTCAATTAAATCTAAACCTTTATGCTTGAGTGCATATCGCCATTCTTTCTCAACCCATTTAGATTTTTTTGCAAACTGCGACCAACATAAGAAAAATATATCACGCTTTTCAATTTCCGTCTGCAATGTCTTAGCCCAATATTCACCACTATGCAGACTATCAACATCAAAGAATACGTCTAACTGCGGACGTATTTTTTTCATACCTCGAACGATCTTGATAACTTTATTGCGATCTTGACTTGCGTATGAAATGAATGCTGAATTTATATTTTGTTGATTGATCTCAAGCTGATCAGAATTATTTTTAACGTCCGCTATAAATTTTAATTTCGTCGCCGGAAAATTATCAAAATAAATGTTTGCTGTGAATAAAATTTTTTTCTTTCTTGAATGCTTAGGCAACTTTACAGGAAATTCAAAGCGTAAATATTTTTTGTTCCAGATTTTGACTTCTTCATTGTCTTCAATCTCAACGTCCGGCGAATTTAAAATAACTTTGATCTCTGTTCCTACTTTGACTTTTAAATTTTCACTGTTATCAACTTCTTTGCTATCTCCTCGTTGTTCGATAATTTTATCAACGACTTTTTTATATTCCTCTTCGTACATTACAACGTCAACGATTGAATATTCATCTTTGATAAATTCTTTTGGAGCGATCGCCGAAAATTGCACGTCACTAAATTTATCTTCTTCATCATTTCCACTGATCGCATTGACAATAATATCTTTTGCACTCTTTAAAATTCCAAGAAACGAAATTTTATCGCCTAAAAAAGTACCACCGGAAAAATTTCTTATTCCACCAGTTGAAAGATCAGCAGAAATATTTATTGAAGGCTGATCATCTTTAACATTTGAATTTATAAAATCAGCAATAAATTTATTATTCATCAAATATTTTTCTAACTCTGTTAATGTAAAGCCATAAATTTCAAAACGATCGAAAATTTCCTTGATTAATTCTAAAATTAATTCTGCCGGATCATCTTTCGACGGATCAAAATTTTCTTTGAGTCGATTAAATGATTCTTCAATGCTCTTGTTTAAATCAGTAAAAATCTTTTTTGCATTCGTTGCTTCTTCCTTGCGAAGTTTAGGATCAAGCATAATTTTTTTGATCTCTTCAGCTTGATCTTTAAAAGGCTTTTTGAGTTTTGAAATTGCTTTGAAAATTTTTTCTTCGTCACTTTCCGGCGGATCAACAGACAATCTCAACAAAATAAAATAATTTACTCTTGCCATAAAAAAATCTCTCCTCATTAAAAGAATACAATATAATGATAACATAAATCTTGACGATAAAATATTTTTGTTATAAAATTTCTTTCGTTTATTTAAATTTCTGAATTACTTCTGGAGGTTTTTTATGGATATTTCTCAAATTCTAAATGACATTAATGATTTTGTTTGGGGACCGATTATGTTGACGCTTTTAGTCGGTACAGGAATTTTTTTGACGATTCGTCTAAAATTTTTGCCGTGGTTAAATCTCTGGTACGCAATTAAAATAATTTTCAAGAAGAAGAGTGAGCACGAAGGTGATATTTCGCCGTTTCAATCGTTAATGACGGCGTTATCTGCAACTGTCGGTACAGGTAATATCGTTGGTGTTGCAACTGCAATGGTACTAGGTGGACCCGGAGCGATCGTCTGGATGTGGATCAGTGCGGCGTTCGGACTTTCAACAAAATATGCTGAATCAGTTCTTGCGGTTAAATATCGTGAAACTAATTCAGTCGGTGAAATGGCAGGCGGTCCAATGTATGCTATGAAAAATGGTATCGGCGGATCGCTCGGTAAAATAATGGCGTTTCTGTTTGCATTCTTTGCTGTCTGTGCATCGTTCGGTATCGGCAATATGACACAAGCAAATTCAATCAGTTCCGCTTTTGAATCAAGTTTTGGTTGGCCCGGCTGGGTAACCGGAATTATTTTAGTAATTTTTTCGCTGATGGTTTTAATGCGTGGAGTTCATTCGATCGGTAAAGTTTCAAGTTTTATCGTTCCAAGTATGGCTTTCTTCTATTTACTCTTTACAGTGATAATTATAATTGTCAACTGGAAAAATATTCCGGGCGGCGTTGCAACAATGTTTCAAATGGCGTTTTCATTTGATGCCGTTGCAGGTGGTGTCGGTGGATCTATTATCGCGTCAATGTTGACTGCGATGCGTTGGGGTGTTGCTCGTGGTGTATTCAGTAACGAAGCCGGACTTGGTTCAGCTCCGATCGCTGCTGCGGCGGCTAAAACTGATCACGCCTCGCGTCAAGGTTATGTTAATATGACCGGAACATTTTTTGACACGATGATCATTTGTATGTTGACTGGTTTAGTAATTGCAAGCTCCGGAATGTTAGGCACTGTTGATCCTGCGACCGGTAAACTTGTCTCCGGTGCTCCGCTTACAATTTTGGCTTTCAGTACTGTTTACGGTGAAGGCGCAAAATATATCGTTTCAATCGCTCTTGCATTGTTCGCTTATTCTACAATTCTCGGCTGGGAATATTACGGTGAAAAATCTCTTGAATATTTGATCAGCAATAGAAAAGTTATTTATGCTTATCGTGCAATTTTCAGTTGTATAACTTTTATAGGTGCAACTCAAACGCTTGACGTTGTTTGGAATTTCTCCGATACAATGAATGGTTTAATGGCAATTCCTAATTTGATCTGTCTTTTGATCCTTAACAAAGACATTGCACAAGAATGTTTTCATTTTCAAGAAGTTGTTGTTGAACGTGAGAAGTTAGGTGAAGAAGTCGACTTGAAAAATCATTTGCATTGATTGATAAGTCTGAATTAAAAATTTCAAAAAAAATTACGCCTTCGGGCGTTTTTTATTGTTTAAGATACTTATTTCCGTCGTCGACTAATTTGTCATAAAGTTCCATTGCCTCAACGTGATGAGTTTTGATAAATTCGATCGCTTCGATCTTCTCAAGTTCCGTTGTCATTTCTGCAATAATCATTTTTCCGGCAGTTTCTAAATCTTTTGCTAAGGCCGAACACTTTTCACCGCCGATTGATAAACTTGTCGACTTCAAAGCGTGAATAAATGTTGTGTAATTATTCCAGTCTTCATTGTTAAAAGCCTCATTGATTTTCGATTGCTTTTCCGGCTTAAGGTTACAAAACATTTGCAAGATATTTCGATACATTTCATCACTGTCTGCACTATATTTTAAACCTAATTCAACATTGAGATTTTCAAAATGATTTTCTAATTCTACATTCTGCATTCTTAATTCTGCATTATCCTCAGTTGGTGCATATAATTTTTCGATCGGTAAATAATTCATCAACATTTCTTCTAATGCTGCTGCGTCGATCGGCTTACTCAAATAATCTGTAAATCCTTCTTTCAAAAACATTTCTCTTGCGCCACTGATCGCATTCGCTGTTAATGCTATCGTCGGAGCACCTTTTGATTTATTGTCCGGCATTTCTTGCGCTAATTTAAAAGTCTCAATACCGTCAAGACTCGGCATCATTTGATCAAGAAAGATCAGATCATATTTTTTCTCAGAAATTTTTTTCAGTGCCTCAAATCCACTAATCGCCGTGTCAACTTGAATCTTCGTTGCTTTCAATAAACTTGTTGCAACTAATAAATTCATCTCGTTATCATCAACAACTAAAACTGTTGCATCAGGCGCAATGAATTTTGTTTTGTAAACTTTCGGCTTGTCGTCAACAATATTCAACTTTTCGGCGAAATTTCCGATCTTTTCATCACTCATAATTTTTTGCGGAATCATCACCGAAAATGTAGAGCCTTCACCATAAACGCTGTCAACTTTGATCCAGCCATTCATCATTTTAACTAAACGATAAGTTATAGCAAGTCCGAGCCCTGTTCCTTCAATATTTTTGGTTTCGTGTTGATCTAACCGCTGAAAATCTTTGAAAAGTTTTTTTCGATCTTCATTACGAATACCTATACCGGTGTCTTTAACGTGAAATGATAAAATTGTTTTCGTTGAAGACTTTTTTTCTGCTTTAATTATCAATTCAATGCCGCCTACTTTCGTATATTTCACAGCATTAGTTAAAAAATTCACGACGATTTGACGAATCCTCACGCTGTCACCAAAAAGTTGATTTGAAATATTTTCGTCAACCTTTACATTAAAAGTCAAATTTTTATCTAATGCACGCGGCTTGATCATATTTACAAGATTTTTAATTACTTCGTCAAGTTTATAAGATTCTTCGATCAATTCCATTTTGCCACTTTCGATCTTTGAAAAATCTAAAATGTCGTTAATTAGTGATAATAATGATTCCGATGCTGAATGAGCATTGTGAGCATATTTTAAGATCGAAGGATCATTTGATTCACGCAAGATCATTTCATTCATTCCTAAAATTGCATTGATCGGCGTTCTGATCTCGTGAGACATATTCGCCAAAAATGTACTTTTCGCTTGATTCGCTTGATCGGCGGCTTCTTTAGCGTGTTTCCACGTTTCACTTTCGGCGGCTTTCTCACGAATGAAAAATAAATAAATACTGAAGAAGGCAAACATTAACAAAAGCACGGTAACATTGTGAATTACGACGTTATAAATGTAAAAAATATCACCGGCAACGGCAGTCCAAGGAACATAGCCGATTATTGAACAATTTGTTTGAGGAAGATCGGCAGCGAAAAGAAAATATTGACCTTGTGAACTATCAGAATAAATCGCCGCTGATCGCTGCGTTTCTAATTGCTTACGAATATTTTTAAAGCCGCTTTCGATCGCCTTGTCATAAAAAAATTTTCTTCCATTCTCATCATAATTTTTGTAAGGTACAATTATTCTTCCGTTACGTTCTTGAATTAAAAGACGACTTTCATAATTATATTCAGTGAGACCAAAAAGATCAGTTAAAAGGTTTTCAGCGTAAAGTCTATAGATCACGGCTTGAACTTTTCCATTGTTAATAATCGGTGAAGCAAAGAGTAAACCTTTTTCAGCGAAATAATCAACAACGTCATTACCACGAAAAGCCATCGGCAAACGCATAAATTCATTTTTAGAAATTGTTTCATCAGAAATATCTTGATCATTTAGCTTGAGAATGCCGACAGTTACGCCTGGAAAATTTTTTGAAAGTCCTTCTAAAATATCCTTTTCAGTCTCAACGTCTTTATGTGTTGCTAAATAATTCGCCGCAAATTTTAATTCTGCAAGTTCCTGATTAAATCTTTCTTCAGCAACAATCGACATATCCGCCGTTTGACGTGCTATCATTTTTTCTAAAGTTGAGTTAAGCATATTGAAAACTTTATTTTGCATTAAAAATCCAATAAGCACGAGAGCGGCAAGCAAGAAAGTAATTTGAAGAAAAAGTTTTTTGTATTTATTCAAGAACTTCAACACCTTTCACAAGCCAATTAATATTTTTCAAAAGTTCCTCGTCAGTGATTGATTCGCCATTAGAACAGCGCAAATTTCCTTGATTGTCATAAATTTCATTTGAAAAGATCAATCTGTTATAAATTAAATCTCTTTGCAAAGCATGTAGACGTGAACGCATAAGCGGCGTAACTAAATCAGAGTAATCAGACAAAGTTATAAGACCTTGTTGTATTCCAAGCCAATGAGTTCGTATTAAATGAATTTCACCTTTCAAATATTTTTGTACAACTTCACTATAAAATAAATCCCAACGACAAATAATCGAAGTCAAACAAATTTCTGAATGTCCTTCAATTAAATCATTATAGCCAATGTAATTGATGCCGTAACTTTCCGCCACTTCAGCAACCGTCGAATCATCTTGGTGATAAGTTAAAATATCTGCTTTGCATTCTTCAATCAATCGTTTTGCATTTTTAACTTCAACGTCATAATTTTCCCAGTCGCCAGTCCAAGTAACAATGACTTTAGCATCTCTGTTGACTCTTTGAAGACCAAGAGTAAAAGCATTAATTCCGCGACAAACTTCAGAATTAGGCATCGCCGCAACATAACCGATAACGTTTGATTTAGTTTTCATACCGGCAAGCGCACCGGCTAAATATCGTCCTTGATACATTCTTGCAATACAAGTCGTTAAATTTTTAGCATTTTTTTGAGTAGAAATATCAACAAAAATGACATTTGAATGCTTATCAATAAGATCACGAATTTCACCGGAATAATTAAAACTTGCTAAAATAATTAGCCCTGCACCTTGAGAAATTAATTCTGAAACAGCTATAGCACATTGTCCGCTATTTTCCTTGACTTTATCACGGAAAAGCAATTCTATTCCAAATTTATCGCAGGCTGATTTAATACCGTTGTAATGTGAAGCACTCCAGCCGGATTCATTAATATCACCGAGAATAACAAAACCAATTTTTTCTTGCCGCTTGTTATTATCATTTTCAAAGCCGATCAATAAATAAATTATTATCGACAAAATGACGACACCGATAATTCCAAGCAAAATTTTGAGTTTTTGATCTTCAGTTAAATTGTGCATAATTCACCTCATATTGAGATAATCACAAATTATAATATTTCATTCTACAAATCTTGTCAATAATTTTAGTTGTGATCGTTGAAAGATCAAATTTGATCGAAAAAATTTTTTGAATTAATTTTGTTGATAATTTCCATCGGCGATCGTCGACACGAATAAAATTTTTCTTTTCAATGATCAAATGAAGTTAAGATCAAAAAAAATCTTTTCATATTATTTTTAAAAATCATTTGATTAGTTTTGAATTTCGTTTTATACTATTGCTTAATTGAGAGGAGCGAGTTTATGCAAAAAAAATTCTTTCAGACGATATTTTTAGCAATTATTATTTCGATGATGAGTTTTGCGATCTGTTCGGCGGAAAATTTTAAGTTTGTCGATGCTGAAGATGACACCGGCTATTATGTTGACATTGACAATATCAAGATCGAAAGTCAAAAATTTATCACTACAACTATCGCTGTCGTTAAGGCAAATTTAAATCGAATGTATATTTACAATGTGAAAATAAATTACAAAGAACAGCAGTATCAAATAACTTCTTCAAAAATTCTTGAATACGACAGTCGAAAAGAATTAGAATCAAACGATCGACAAAGACCATTTAGACCTTATGCGCCGAAGTCAGAAATGGCGGAGCTTGTTAAATTCATTCTCTATGGCGGCGATCTAACATCAAGTTGAAAGGCGGCTTTAAATTGAAAAAAATTTTTGCAATAATTACAGCGATCATAATTTTGAATCCATTAACAGCATTTGCAAAGTATCGATCAAATTCTGATACCGGCGTTGAAATTTTAGATTATATTGAAAATCGTCGGCGTGAAGAAAGAGATAAAATGTTGACTGAAGAACAAAAAAAATTACTTGAAGATATTGAAGTCAAAAAAGATCAATTACCTCATCCGGGTGAAGGCAACAAAGATAATGAAAAAATTGCTCCGGCGATCTTTGAAGGCGATAATTTGATCTATCACGCTGACACCGGTGAATTTATTGCAACCGGCAAAGTTGACATTATTCAGATCGACGGACACAGATTCCAAAGTAATGAGGCTTATGGCAACGTTAAAGATCAAGTTGTTCGTATTCCGAGTAAAGCTCACGTTATGCAAGTGACTGAAGGTGCTCCGAGAGTTACTCTTGACGGCTATCGAACATTTTATAATTATGGAACAAATTCCGGCACTATGGGTGCGGCACGTGGCAAAGCCGGTGAATATTATATTAGTGGCAAACGATTTGAATTTTACCCGGATCATATCGTTGCATTTGATGCTTATCAGACTAAATGCGGAGCTAAGCGACCGGATTATAAAGTAAGTGCTGAAAAAATGGAAATTTGGCCCGATCAAGTTATCAAAATGTATAACATAAAATTTTGGATCAAAGATAACATTGTTGGAACTAAAGATTATGATGAACGTGCTATGAATGAAACGACTGAAAATAATTTTCCACGTGTTGGTTATAACAAAGATCACGGAGCTTACGTCGAACAAAAATTTGAATATCCATTTACCGATCACTTCAAAGGCGTTTTAAATGCACACGTTGAAACTAAAAAAGGCGTTCGCAGTAGCGGTGAACTTCGTTACACCAACAGAGATTTTAATACAAGACTTGTTTATGGATTTTATGATGACAGCGACAATATTTGGATTCAAAAAGAACCTTCATTGCTTATAGGTTATGGACGACCGATCAAAGGCTTGCCGCTATCTTACGGCTTAGGTTATGAGATCGGACATTGGAGATCAAACAGCGTTGCAAGTACTCACCAAAAATATGAAGTCGGTTTGACACATAATCCTATTTTCTTAGGTAAATATATGCTGCTCCTTCATACAAGTTACACTGTTACAAAAGAAAGTGCAGACGATTCGACGGTAAACGGTATGAATTATGATGCTGTTATCGGTAGAGAATTTGATAAGAGATTCGCCGCTTTTGCCGGTTATCATTACACGAAGAATACAACTGAAAATTCTCTGTTTGATTATGATAATGATGATTACGCAAGAAAATTTGAAACAGGTTTCAGTTATGTACTTGATCCGAAAAATAGATTCGTTGTCGGTTTAGAATTTAACACAGACAAAGGCAGTATTGAAGATGTTGACTATTATTGGTATCACGATCTTCATTGTTCACAAGTGATCCTTCGTTATCGTGAAAAGCGTGATAAGATCGAAGCTCGCTGGCAGTTTACTCCGTGGTGATTGAATTTGAAAAAAATTTTTTGATGGTGGTGTATAAATTTTGCAGAAATTAACAACTTTGATAAAAAAGATGCTGGATCGAAAAATTTTAGTTATCGGTGATATGATCGCTGATGTTTACTTGCAAGGACAAATCGGAAGAATATCACGTGAAGCTCCGGTTTTGATCCTTGACAATATCGAAGAAAAGATCGTTGCAGGCGGCGCAGCGAATGTTGTTGCTAACGTTGCGGCACTCGGCGGTGAAGTCTATGCAGTTGGTGTTGTCGGTGATGATAATTATGCAGAAGGCTTGAAAAATGTTTTGAAATATTATGAAGTTCATACAGAAGGACTTGTTACTGATCCTATGAGACCGACGATCTCAAAGACAAGAGTTATCGCCGGTGGACGTGCAACAGTTAGTCAGCAGATTGTAAGAATTGATCGTGAAAATAAATCACCAATTCCGAAGAAAATCGAAGCAGAATTGATCGCGGCGTTGGATAAATTTTTGCCTCAAGTTGAAGGTATTGTATTAAGCGACTACGGCAGCGGAACGATCACCGAAGGCGTTAAAAAATGGCTGATTCGTTACGCCGGACAGAAAAAAATTCCTAGTATCGTTGATTCACGTTATGATATTGGACGATTCGACGGAATAGGTTATATCAAACAAAATGATACTGAACTTGCAAATTATGTTGGTCGTGATCTTAATGATATGTCAGCGTTGATTGACGCAGGCGCAACGATTATGAAAAAACTTAATGCTAATGGTGCTTTGATCACACGTGGTGAAAAAGGTATGAGTTTATTTGAACGTGGCGGCGCGGTTCATCATATTCCGGTTGCTGATAAGTCAGAAGTCTTTGATGTCTCCGGTGCCGGTGATACTTGTGTTGCAGCATTCATTTTAGCATTGACGGCGGAAATTAATCCTGTGCTTGCGGCGAGAATTGCAAATGTTGCGGCAGGTGTTGCAGTTCGTAAACTTGGAACCAGTACGGTTAATTTTGAAGAACTCCGCAGAGCTTTTGAAGCTATTCGTTAAAATAATTTTTGAGGTGAAATTATTTTGTCAACGATCAATGAAAAATTTCAAAATCTGAAATCATATCTGCTTGAACTTGAAAGCGTTGCAGTTGCATTTTCAAGCGGTGTTGATTCTACATTTCTATTGAAGACTGCACACGATATTTTAGGTGATAAAGTGATCGCTGTAACGGCTTCATCAAATTTATTTCCACGCCGTGAACTTCGTGAGTCAACGGAATTTTGCAAGAGTGAAGGCATCAAGCAAATTATTTTTTCTGTTGATGAATTGAGTATTGAAGGCTTTCAAAATAATCCTGCTAATCGTTGTTATCTCTGCAAAAAAAATATTTTCACGAAGATCAAAGAGATCGCCGCAAAAAATAATATTGCTAACGTTGTTGAAGGATCAAATATGGACGACAAAGGTGATTATCGTCCGGGACTTCAAGCGATCGCTGAACTTGAAATTAAAAGTCCACTTCGTCACGCTAAACTTTTCAAAAGTGAAATTCGTGAGTTGTCGAAAGAATTAAATTTGCCGACGTGGAATAAACCTTCATTTGCTTGTCTTGCATCAAGATTTGTTTATGGTGAAATGATCACTGAAGATAAATTATCAATGGTCGATCAAGCTGAAGAATTTTTGCGCAGTAAAGGCTTTAAACAATTTCGTGTTCGTATTCACGACAAGATCGCACGAATTGAAATTTTGCCGACGGACTTTGAAAAAATTATTCAATCCGATCTGCGTGAAGAACTCGTCAACAAATTTAAAAATTATGGCTTTCAATATGTTTCACTTGATCTGCAAGGCTATCGAACAGGAAGTATGAATGAAACGATCAAAAAATGTTGACATTTTATCAAAGATTTATTAAAATACTTCACGTTTAAAATTGAATGAAGGAGGCAGTCGCACAAATAAAAATTTTTTTGTGGCGGCTAAAGTAAAATGGCACAAAAAACTAATAATTTGCAAGATTACTTTTTAAATCAAGCACGAAAGGAAGAAACAACTGTTGTAGTTCATCTCGTCAACTGTTTTCAGATCAAAGGAACAGTCAGCGGCTTTGATAACTTTACAGTCATTATGGATAATATGGGTAAGCAACAGTTAATCTACAAGCACGCTATTTCGACGATCACTCCGACTAAACCACTCAGTAAATTCAAGCCGGATTTTTCGGAAAATCAGAATAAAGCTGAAGACGAAGAATAATTTAAAATGATCAAACAACCTGCAAAGGTTCATAGAGGCTTTGAGATTCTCGAAAGTTACAAAGACAAAAATATTAATTTACCATTGAGGAAGACGGCATTAAGTGCCGGATACGATTTTGAATCAGCAGAAAATATTGTCCTCGTCAAGAAAAAAGTTGTCCTTGTGCATACAGGTCTCAAGGCTTTTATGTTGCCTGATGAAGTTTTACTGATCCATAGCAGATCAAGTCTTGCATTCAAGCATCAAATTATCTTAGCTAACGGCGTTGGAGTTATCGACGCAGATTATCAAGATCAAATTATGTTTCCGCTGATCAATCTCGGTGATGAAGATTTTTTTGTTGAAAAAGGTATGAGAATTGCACAAGGAATTTTTCAAAAATATTTGATCGTTGACGGTGATCAAATCGGTGTTGGTGAGATTCGTCACGGCGGTTTTGGTTCAACCGGAAATTAAAAAAAATTTGTACGTTGATTTGATCGACGTACAATTTTTGTATACAGAATACTTTCAGAAAAAATTCTTATTCAAGTATTGCAATTTTTAAGCCTTGTATTATAATTATTTGACGTATTAAATTTGTGAGAGGACTGAAATATAAATGCCAAATGTTTATGAGAGAGCTTTAAAACTTCACAAAGAATGTCAAGGCAAATTAGAAGTTGTCAGCAAAGTTCCATTAAATACAGCTGAAGATTTAACGCTTGCTTATACGCCTGGTGTTGCGGCACCTTGTCTTGAGATTGAAAAAGATATTGAAAAGAGTTATGATTATACAAATCGTGGAAATTTAGTCGCTGTCGTTACGAATGGCACAGCAGTTTTAGGACTTGGAAATATTGGCGCAGGTGCAGGTTTGCCGGTTATGGAAGGCAAATCAATTTTGTTTAAAGGTTTTGCAGGTGTCGATGCTATTCCGATCTGTCTTGATACTCAAAGTGTCGACGAGATCATAAAGACGATTCAATTAATGGCTCCGACTTTCGGCGGAATTAACCTTGAAGATATTAAAGCTCCTGAATGCTTTGATATTGAAAGTGCTTTGAAAACTTCTGTTGATATTCCTGTTTTTCACGACGATCAACACGGCACGGCGATTGTCGTTTCAGCGGCTATGATCAATGCACTTAGAATTGTTGGCAAGAGTCTTGATCAGATCAAGATCGTTGTTAATGGTGCAGGTGCTGCCGGTATGGCGATAACTAAATTATTGCAACGTATGGGCGCAAAAGATGTTCTTCTTTGTGATTCAACCGGAGCGATCTATGAAGGTCGTGAGAAAGGAATGAATCCTTATAAAGATGAAATTGCAAAGTTGACGAATCTCAATAAAGAATCCGGTCAACTTAATGACGTAATTCACGATGCTGACGTTTTCATTGGAGTATCGAAAGCCGGATTATTAACTCAAGATATGGTTAAAAAGATGGCGAAAGATCCGATCATTCTTGCAATGGCTAATCCAACGCCGGAAATTTATCCTGATGAGGCTAAAGCGGCAGGTGCAAGAGTTGTTTGCACCGGTCGATCTGATTTTCCGAATCAAGTTAATAATTTGCTTGCATTTCCGGGAATCTTCAGAGGTGCACTCGACGTAAGAGCAACGGACATTAACGAAGAGATGAAGATCGCGGCGGTTTATGCTATTGCATCTCTCGTTAGTGATGATGAACTCAAAGAAGATTATGTAATTGTTAATGCGCTTGATCGCAGAGTTGCACCGAAAGTTGCATCGGCAGTTGCTGAAGCGGCGATTAAAAGTGGTGTTGCAAAACGTACTGATATTACTCCTCAGCAAGTTTATGATCATACAGTTGCTTTGCTTAATAAATAATTTTCGATAGAATTAATTAAAAATTTTATTTCACTCGTTGATCGTTGTGAGATAAAATTTTTTTTTGGAATTGGAGAATAGATTATGGAAAAAAATTTCTCACCGAAAATTTCAGTGATCGTTCCTATGTACAACACTGAAAAATATATTACTCAATGTCTTGAAAGCGTTTTAGCTCAGACTTTTAAAGATTTTGAATTGATCGTTATTGACGATTGCAGCACTGATAATTCAGTTAAAATTGTTGAAAGTTTTGCTGATAAATTCAATGGACGACTTCAATTAATTAAGCAGAAAAAAAATAATGGATCGCCTGGACCACTTCGCAATAAAGGTATTAAACTTGCTAAAGGTGAGTACATAACTTTTCTTGACAGCGATGATCTTTTTACTGATACAGCACTTGAGGAACTTTTTAAAATTGCTGAAGAGACTCAAGCAGAAGTTCTTCACGCTAATCAATTTATCACATCGCTTGATGGCAGTGAAGATTTTTTGACAACTACGCCTGTTGGTCTCAAAACTTGGGAAAATTTCAAGCCGGTTAAAAAAATTCAAGCTGTAAGTGAAAATCTTTCTGATCGAATGAATATTTATTGTCAAAAAGGTTTTATCTGGTCGTGCTGGAATAAATTTTTCAGAAGAGATTTTTTATTAAGCAATAAGATCGAATTTGCTAATCTTACTTACTCTGAAGATATGCCATTTTGTTTTAAATCGTTGTGTCTTGCAAAAAAATATTTTCGTATTCCGAACGTCTTTTATATGTATCGCTATCGTCAAGGATCAATTCAACATCGCAGCGTTACAGCGGAACAGTTGATCAAAATGTATCTTGAAGTCATTATTGAAGGTATGAAAATTTTTGATCAATTTATGAGTAAGCAGAAATTTTTTGTTGAGAATCTCGACTATAAATACAAAGTGCTTGATTTCTTTATGCGTGAACACCTTGATTATTTTGAGGAAGTTTACAAAAAATATCCAGTGCATTTGATTGACGTTTTGAATCGTGAGAAGTTGACACCGATTTTTGGACAAAATGCCGCGTTGATTTCTTATCTCTTCAATGCGGCTAATCTCAATAATAATTGATTGAATAAATGAAGGCAAATTAAAAGAGGCAGCGAGGAAATTTAATCGTTGCCTCTTTTTTATTGTTACTGTCAGTTTAATTAGAATTATTTGTAGTTTTTGCAACTCTCAATGAAATTTTTCGCCGCCTCAATGCAACCTGCAAAATGTATGTGTAAATATGACGCAACGATATTTTTATTGAAAAATCCCGCAGAATATCTTTGATCATTGCGTATTCTAACACATTGAAAAATATTTTGTTTGCAGTCAAAAATTTCGCTTGAAAAATGAAACTCGTGAGCGTGAAAAGTATCACCACATTTGCCAAGAATACAATCAGTATTTAATTTAGCCTCAACATAGCCGACCATTTGAAGACGATCATTCATTTTTGCTGAGTTATCGATCACGCCGATCATCTTAAAACTTTTGCCATTGAAGTCGACAAGCTCATTCATCAAATACATATAGCCGCCACATTCAGCAAAGATCGGCAAGCCGTCATCAGCGGCAATTTTGATCGACTCACGCATTGAAATATTTCTTTCAAGTTGATCAGCAAACATTTCAGGAAAACCGCCGCCGATTATGAGTCCGTCGACTTTAGGCAATTTTGAATCGTGCAAAGGACTAAACTTTATAATTTTTGCTCCGAAATTTTCAAGTACTCTTAAACTTTCCGGATAATAAAAATTGAAAGCCTCATCATTCGCAACAGCGATTTTTAATTCAGAATGTAGAATGCAGAATGTAGAATTATTTTTTTGAAGTTTAATTTCGCTTTGTGAATTTGAAATTTTAATTAATGAATTAATATCGACTTGTGAAGAGATCGAATCACGAATATTTTTGATCAGATCGCTTGTATCATTCTCACTTGTCGGCAAAAGTCCTAAATGTCTCTCCGACGTTGAAAGATTTTTATCACGTTTGATCGCTCCGAAACATTTTATATTCAGATCATTTAGTGCCTCTTCAATAATTTTTTTGTGATTATCTGATCCAACACGATTTAAGATCACACCGGCTAAATTAATTTCTTGATCGTATTCACGAAATCCAAGAGCGATCGCCGCTGCTGATGTGCCCATACTTTTAACGTCGATAACTAAAATGATCGGCGCGTCAAGAATTTTTGCAATTTCCGCCGTTGAACTTATTCCATTTTTACCGCCGTCATAAAGTCCCATAACGCCTTCAATAATCGCAATGTCAGAATCTCTTGACGTTTCAATAAAAATTTCTTTCAACGTCTCTTTATTAACAAGCCAAGAATCAAGATTATGAGCTAGTCGATCAGATGCTAAAGAATGATAACCGGGATCAATATAATCCGGACCGATTTTATACGATTGAACTTTTAAGCCGCGAGCTTTCAAAGCCGCAATTATTCCGACAGTGATCGTCGTCTTACCGCTGCCGCTTTGAGTTGCTGCGATAACAAGTCGTGGAATTTTAATTTTCATATTTATCCCCTCTTAAAAAAATTTTTAAATTTATTTTTTCATTCGTCTTTTTGATTGATTAAACTTTTCTAAATAACTTGAGATTTTCTGATTGATAAGTTATAATCAGAAAAATTTTGTTTAAAGAATGATATTTGTGATGAAAGTAAAAATTGCTGATAAATTTTTTAGCAGACTTCTCGGACTAATGTTTAGAAAAAATTTAGAATCTAATCACGGACTGTTGATAGTTCCTTGCAACAGTATTCATATGCTTTTTATGAGATTTTCGATCGATGCTGTCTATGTCGATAAAAATTTTGTGATCAAAAAGATCGTTAAAAATCTCAAGCCGTATATTGGATTTTCGATCTGTCTTAATGCTTATGCAGTGCTTGAGATTGTTGCAGGTGAAGCAGATCGATTGAATTATAAAGTTGGTCAGAAATTAATTTTTGAGGTTGAGGGATAACTTGATAATTTTTTTCGTTGTAATTTCATTTTTGCTTATGTCGCTTGGCTCAAGCTGGATCGATTATTTATATAAAACGCCGCTTGCACCGTTGAGTTTTCCAGATGAAATTGAATCAAGAAGTCGCTTTAGAAAAATTTTTTTGATGATCGCAATATTTATTTGTCTGTCTCGACTTGCAGAAATGCCCGTATTACAAATGATTTACGCGACGATTGCTGCATTTTTTTTATTGTTGATAACCATAACAGACTTTGAACAATATGTAATTTTCGACAAAATGATCGTACCATTCATAGTGATCGGCTTGCTTTCGATTTTTCAACTTCACTTGTCGATAATCAATCATTTGATCGCAGCATTTGTCGGTGGATTTATATTCTTCGTTTTGGCGACAATTTCAAATGGTGCATTAGGCGGCGGCGATATAAAATTAATTTTCGTTCTTGGCTTATGGTTCGGTACGAGTAAATTATTTTCGATCGTTACTACCGGTGCAATTTTAGGCGGAATAGCTGCGCTTATAATGATAATCACAAGTCAAAAAGATCGTCAAGATGTTTTTGCATATGGTCCTTACTTTTGTCTTAGTGCAATTTATTTTCTATTGAAGTAGCTGGTGAATTTTTTGAAAAAAATTTTTTTGATTGTAATTTTGATTTTTAATTTTAGTGCAATGGTTGAGGCTGTTGACTTGCCGGTAACTTCACCTTTCGGCTGGCGAGTTCATCCAATCAGCGGCGAAATGAAATTTCATAGCGGCGTTGATCTCGGTTATGAATATGGTTTAAATATAGTCGCTTTATTTGACGGTGAAATTGTTAGTGTTGGTGATTTTGGTGATGGTTACGGAAATCAAGTTTTGATTTATCATCGACAGATTGACGCTTATACTCGCTATGCTCATTGCAGTGCAATTTATGTTTCGATCAATCAAAATGTCCTTGCCGGTGAAATTATCGCCGCTGTTGGCAGTACCGGCTATTCAACCGGGCCGCATCTTCATTTAGAATATATTATTAATGACGGTACAAATTATGTTTACGCTGATCCTTTGAGTTTATGGAATTAATAAATATTATAAGAGGTGAATCAAAATATGTCTAACAGAGAAGATTTAGAACGCATAATTTCTGAATGTACAAAGGCGATAAGACTCGACAAAAAAAATGATATGGCTTATTTTCAACGCGGCTTTGCTTATACTCAACTTGAACAATATTATCGGGCGATTAGTGATTTTTCAGAGACGATAAATTTAAATCCAAAAGATCCTGCAGTATTTGCCTTAAGAGCATATTGTTATTTCAGTTTAGAAGAATACAGCCGTGCTATATTAGATTATTCAAAGTCGTTTAGTTTAGGTTCTAAAGATATGGCACTGTATTATTATCGCGGCAAATGTTATTTCTTCATTGAAGAATATAAAAAAGCGGTCGAGGATTTAAATAAAGCGATTCCAGTTTTTCCGGATAATTATGATGCCTATATTTGGCGCGGCTGCGCTTATGGCAAGCTCGGAGATTATGATCGTGCTTTAAAAGATCTCAACAAAGGTATAAGTATAGAACCTAATGAGCCGCATTATTATGCTTATCGTGCTTATGTTTATGAAGAAGCAAATCGACCTAAAAAAGCTATCAAAGATTATACTCGTGCAATTAATTTAGATGATGGACAAGTGCATTTTTATCTTTATCGCGGTAGAAATTATCTTGAAACAGATCAATTTGAAAAATCCATTGAGGACTATAAAAGAGTCCTTGAAATGGATTCAAATATTGACTGTGAAATTGAGGCTTATATTAATCTCGGCTGTGCTTATAACAATTTAGATGAATTTGAAGAAGGAATTAAAAATTTAACTTTAGCGATCGAAATGGAAGACATTGAAGAGGCGGCTTTAGCAACGGCTTATAATAATCGTGGTGAATGTTATATGCATCTTAAACGATATAAAGAGGCGATAAAAGATTTTGAAAACTCTTTAAAGATTGATCCACAATATGATAAAGTGATAAATTGTCTTGAAAAATGTCGATTGATACTTTTGAATAGATCGATGATTTCAAAATTAGCAAAGAAATTCAAGAAAAAATAATTTTGGTTGAGGGCTATGAAATTAGAAGATACAGAAGTTATTAAAAAAATTACTCGTGAAGTTTTAACGCTTTTCAAGATCGATGATGAATTGTTGATTGAAAATGATCTTAGCAATGGAATTGTTACGACGCAATTAACGATCGGCGGAAAAATTTTTATTAAAAGTGATTCGATCAATCCGCTTGAACGTGAAGGCGCAGAAATTCACCGGCTTGTTAAAAAAAATCTTTATGAAATTTTTGTTGAAAATTTTGGTAAAGAGTCTGCACCTTATGGAATTATGCACGGCGTAAGACCAACAAAGATCATTCACCGCTGGATAAGATCAAATAATAATTTAGAATGTAGAATGCAGAATGCAGAATTTTTGATTGAAAGAATCAAAGCAGATTATCTTGTTAGTGATGAGAAAGCTAGACTTTTAACTGAAGTTGCTTTGAAACAAATTCCGATCTTGAAAACTTCTGACGAGAAAACTATTAGCGTTTATGTTGGAATACCTTTTTGTGTGACGAGATGTCTTTATTGTTCATTTCCGTCGAATGTATTACCTAATGATAAAAAAATTTCTGAATTTATGGCGGCATTACAAAAAGATATTGAGTCAGCAAGAAATTTGATCGATCGTTACAATTTCAAAGTGCAAAATATTTATATCGGCGGTGGAACTCCAACTGCATTGCCGAATATTTTTTTTGCTCAAATGATGAAAATGATTTTTGAATCGTTTTATCAAGAGTACACGAAAGAATTTACTGTTGAATGCGGTCGCCCGGATACGATCAACTTTGAAAAGATCGCTGTTATGAATCAATGCAAAGTTAATCGTGTGAGTGTTAATCCTCAAACGATGAGACAAAGGACGCTTGATTTGATCGGTCGTCGTCATTCACCGACTGATATTATTAATGCTTTCAACGATCTTAGATCAAATGGTGAGTGGCTGATTAATATGGATTTAATTTTAGGCTTGCCGGGTGAAAGTGTCGACGACGTTAAATTTAGCGTTGAAGAAGTTTTGAAACTCAAGCCGGACGATATAACAATTCACGCTTTAGCACTTAAACGTGGATCAAGGTTACAAATGAATCTTGCTGACGATCTGATCGATCTCAACAAATTAAAATTGCCGAGCGATCAAATTGTTAGAGATATGGCGATCATTGCTGAAAAATTAATTCGTTCGCAAAATTACAAGCCTTATTATCTCTATCGTCAAGGTTATATGAGTGGACAAATTGAAAATGTCGGCTATTGTCTTGACGGCGCAGAAGGAATTTATAACGTGCAGATTATGGACGAACGACAAACAATTATCGGAGTTGGTGGCGCAGCGACGACTAAAATTGTTGACTTCAAAAATAATTGTCTTCAATCTGTTTTCAATGCTAAAGATTTGATCACTTACATTAGAGACGTTGATATTTACATTCGCAAGCGTGATGATTTATTAGAAAAAATTATTTTGCAAAACGATGAGGCAAAATATGATGGACAAAACGAAAATTAAACCTTACAAAAAAATTTCACCTATGATTTATGTTTATACTACGCCTGATGTTAATTATCACAAAGGCTGGATTAAAATCGGTTATACTGAACAAGAAGTTAAAACAAGAATTTATCAGCAGACAAGTACAGCTGATATAAAATTTAAAATTGAATGGCAGTCTGAGGCACGATATACTGACGGTAGCGGTGAATATTTCAGCGACAGAGATTTTCATAGATATTTGATCGATAATTTCAATATTCAATTTCGTAAAGAATGGTTTAAAATTGATCCGACTAAGGCAAGAGATATTTTTTATAGGTTTCGTGATAGAGATGATCGATCGCTTAATGAAAATTATCAACTTCGCACGGAACAGCAAGCCGCAGTTGATCAAACAATAAATTATTTTGAGAAAAATTTAGCGAGTGAATTTTTATGGAATGCAAAGCCACGTTTTGGAAAAGTTTTGTCAGCTTATGAATTGATTCGCCGAATGAATTTGAAAAAAGTTTTGATCGTTACGAATCGCCCAAGCGTTTCTAATTCGTGGCTTGATGACTTTAATAAATTTATTGCCTGGCAGACTGATTATAAATTTGTCAGCGATAATGATGCACTCAAAGGAAAGAAAAATATTTTTACTCAAGATGAATTAGAAAGCAACGAATCAGAAAAATTTATTGCTTTTGAAAGTCTGCAAGGCTTGAAAGGATCTATTTATTTCGGCGGAACTTTAGACAAATTGAAATGGATCGCTAAAACTGATTGGGAACTATTAATTATTGATGAAGCACACGAAGGCGTTGATACTTTTAAAACTGATCGGGCTTTTGACAATATCAAAAGAAAATTTACTTTGCACTTGTCCGGAACACCGTTTAAAGCGATCGCTAATCAAAAATTTTCTGCCGATCAAATTTTCAACTGGACTTATGAAGATGAACAACAATCAAAAATTTCTTGGAATGGATCGACGGCTAATCCTTATGAATTAATGCCACGTTTGAATTTTTTCACATATAAATTATCAGACGCTATCATTGATAAAGTAAATCAAGGTTTATATATCACTGATGAAATTAATGTTGATTATGCTTTCGATCTAAATGAATTTTTCAGAGTTGAAGGTGAAAAATTTATCTATGAAAGCGACGTTAAAAAATTTCTTGACACCTTAACGACGAATGAAAAATTTCCATTCTCAACTGAAAATCTGCGCAATGAATTATCTCACACATTTTGGCTTTTCGATCGTGTCAACAGTGCAAAGGCTATGAAAAATCTTTTAGAAAAGCATAAAATTTTTGGTGAATATGAAATTGTATTAGCGGCAGGCGATGGCAAAACTAACGATTCTGTCAATGATGATAAATATATTAGACAAAGTTTTGATCGTGTTAAAAAAGCAATTAGCACTCACGATAAGACGATAACACTTAGTGTTGGACAACTTACCACCGGCGTAACAATTAAGGCTTGGACAGCGGTTTTGATGCTTAGCAATATGACAAGTGCAACTGAATACATTCAAGCGGCATTTCGTGCACAGAATCCATTCACTCAAGAGATCGACGGCAAAATTTACCGAAAAGAAAATTGTTATGTATTTGATTTTGCTCCGGCGAGATCGTTAATGATCATTAATGAATATACAAACAGTTTAAATGTTGATGGCGAAAGTTCGGAAGACAAAATTAAACGTGGCGGCGGAAGTTCGGAAGATAAAATTAAACGTCTAATAAATTTTATGCCGGTTATTGCTGAAGATGATAACGGTCGAATGGTTGAACTTGATGCCGCTGAAATTTTGAAGATACCAACGAAAATTAAAGTTGATCACGTTGTTGAAAGCGGCTTTATGAGTAATTTTCTATTTGATAATGTTAGCAATATTTTTAGTGCGTCGGCTGCAGTCCGTGAGATTTTGGAAAAAGTTCCGCCTAAAGAAAATTTTAGTGACAAAAAAAATCGTGGCGCAATGAATAATATTGAAGGTCTATTTATTAATACTGCCGGTGATGTTGCCATTCCGAACGAAATTATTATCAACAAGACTGATGCTATTTTCGGAAGAAAAATTTATGAGCTTGAAACGATTGAAGAAATGATCGATCAAAGCGATCAAAAGACTTTGCCTAAAAAAATTGTTGAGGCGATCAAGCCGACTATTGAAACCTCTATCAAAGATAATTACAATTTAAATCAGAATCAAGTTAAACGTTTGACAAAGAAAATTGATAATGCAGCGCATAAAACTTTTGATAATTTGAATGATGATTATACACGCCGCAAAAAAATTATTGCGATTGAGGCGACGGAAGATACTGCAGAGAAATTAGCGGCTTTAAGTGAAGATTTTCAACAAAAGCTCATTGAGACGACTCAAAAATTTTTAGAAGAATCGACGCAAGAAATTATCAGAGATGTTGAAATTCAACGTGAAGAAAGTTTTAAAAGATCGGCTGAAAATGATATGCGAGCTCACCTTCGTGGATTTTCAAGAACCATTCCGAGTTTTATAATGGCGTTTAGTGATTCCGATCACAATGGCGGACGTGATATTAAATTGAAAAATTTAGAAACGATCACCACTGATGAAATTTTTTTAGAAGTTACAGGCATAACGAAGGATGATTTTAAATTTTTACGTGACGGCGGAGAACGTTTTAATGAGTCGACGGGCAAAACTGAAATTTTCAAAGGTCATTTGATCAACGAAATAATTTTTGATGAAGCAATTCAAAAATTTTTAGATACAAAAGATCGATTAGCAAATTACTTTGAAGAAGATCACAACGAAGATATTTTTAATTACATACCGCCGCAGAAAACAAATCAAATTTACACGCCGAGATTGATCGTTAATATAATGCTTGACGCTGCACAAATTGAAATTTCCGATCTCTTTGATAATCCTAAAAGAATTTTCATTGATATTTATATGAAGTCCGGCTTGTATATCACCGAAATTGTCAAGCGGCTTTATCGAAGTAATAAAATGAAAAAATTTTTTCCGAACGATCACGATCGACTCAAGCACATTTTAGAAAATCAAGTCTATGGTTGTGCTCCGACAGAAATTATTTATCGAATTGCTAAGGCTTATATTTTTGGTGCAAGCGACAGCCTTAAAAATATCTCAATGAAAAATTTCATTTGTGCAAACACGATCGATTATGTTAATGCCGGTCGATTAGATAAATTTCTAAAAATTTTTTTGAAGGTGGCGAGGACGATTAACGAAGTACTGATTAAATCTGATGAGCGAATTAAAAAATTCGGTGAAGTCTTCACGCCGAAAAATATTGTTGATCTAATGTTGAATCAAATTGAAGATTTAAACAGCAAGACGATTTTAGAACCGGCAGCCGGTGAAGGTGCATTTTTGATTGAAATTTTGCGGCGAAAGTTGCAAGAAACAACGACGATTGAAAAAATGCTTTTGGCTTTGAAGTCGATTTATGGAATTGAAAAGCAAGCTGACAATGTAAAAATCACTAAAGAGAATTTAAAAATGATTTTCCTTGAACATTACGAAAAAATTTTTGATAAGACGCTTGACGAAGAATCAGAAATTTTTGCTGAAATGACGGCGATCATTAACAAAAATATTATTTGCGGCGATGCTTTGGAATTTTTTGAATCACTGAGAAATATTTTTAATGATAATTTGATCGATCCGTATGAATTGCAAAACGGTTTTATAATTGGAAATCCGCCATATCAAGAAGATCGAAATAAAGGCAATGAAAATTACGCCTCGCCGATTTATCACAGATTTTTAGAAGAATCTTTCAAGGCTTGCGATCAAGTGATGATGATACACCCGGCAAGATTTTTATTTAATGCCGGTGCAACGCCGAAGGACTTCAATAAAAAAATGCTTAATGATGAGCATTTGAAAGTAATTTTTTATGAGCCGGACAGCAGCAAAATTTTCAGCAATGTTGACATTAAAGGCGGCATAGCGATAACTTTTCACGATAACAACCAAAATTTTGGAGCGATAAAAATTTTCATACCGTTTAAGGAACTTCGATCGATTTATCAGAAAGTTGTAGTTGATAATAAAAATTTTCAGCCGTTAAGTAAAATTATGTATTCAAGGACATCTTATCGATTAACTGATAAAGTTCATTTAGATTATCCAAATGCTAAAGATAAATTAAGCAAAGGACATTTTTATGATATGTCGACACATATTTTTACTTCAATTCCAAATATTTTTTTTGACGAGCAACCGAATGATGATCACGAATATATAAAAATTCTTGGAAGACAAAATAATGAACGAGTTTATAAATGGATTCGTAAGGATTATGTAATAGATCACGAAACTCTTTATAAATTTAAAGTTATTGTGCCTGATAGTAATGGTAGTGGAGCAATAAAAGAAGTATTAACTACTCCGCTTGTCGGCGAGCCGCTTGTCGGCGAGCCGCTTGTCGGCTATACAGAAACGTTTCTGAGCGTTGGAGCGTTCGATAGTGAAGCGGAAGCGGTCGCAGCATTAAAATTTATCAAAACGAAATTTGCAAGGGTTTTACTGGGCATTTTAAAAGTTACTCAACATAATCCGCCGGAAACTTGGGCTAAAGTTCCGCTGCAAGACTTCACCACTAATTCAGACATTGACTGGGCAAAATCGATCGCTGAGATCGATCAAAAACTTTATAAAAAATATAATCTTTCAACCGAAGAAATTAATTTTATCGAAAGCAACGTCAAGGCAATGACTTAAAAATTTTTTGCAAGGTGATTGAAATATGCAAGACATTAAAACAATTCGCAATGAATTAAATGATTTGCGGAAAAAAATTCGCTATCACAATAAGAAATATTATAATGACGATTCGCCGGAAATTTCCGATCACGAATACGATCAATTAATGCAGCGGCTTAAACAAATTGAATCAGAATATCCGGAATTTATTACAAGCACTTCACCAACTCAATTAGTCGGCGGCAAGGCTAAACGAACAGCCGGAAAATTAGTTCCTCACGATGTGCCGATGCTTTCATTGCAAGACGTTTTCACTCGTGAAGAAGTTGCAGACTTTGTTAATTCGATGATTGATAAACTTGATTCGCCTGAATTTGTCGTTGAGGAAAAGATCGACGGCTTATCGCTTGCACTTCGATACGTCGACGGAATTTTAACTCAAGCGATCACTCGCGGCGATGGAATTAATCAAGGTGAAGACGTTACAGAAAATGCACGTGTGATCAATGACGTTGTTGAAGAGTTGATCGACAAGCTGAATTATTTTGAAATTCGCGGCGAAGTTTATATGACGAGAAAAAATTTTGAACTCGTCAACGCTCGTCAAGAATTGTTAGACTTGAAAATTTTTGCTAATCCTCGAAATTGTGCCGCCGGATCACTTCGTCAACTTGACAGCAGAATTGTCCGTGAAAGAAATTTATCAATGTTCGTCTTCAATCTTCAAAAAGTCGACGGAATTAATTTAGAATCTCATTCAGCGGCTTATGAATTTATGAAACGCAACGGGATCAAAGTCATTCACAATTATAAAATCTGCAAGACGGCTAACGAAGTTTTAGCGGCGATTGATGAGATCGGCAAAACTCGCGGCGATCTTGAATATGATATTGACGGCGCAGTTGTTAAAATAAATTCTTTCGATCAGCGTGAACAACTCGGAGCAACTTCAAAATTTCCACGTTGGGCGATCGCTTATAAATATCCGCCTGAAGAGAAAGCAACTATCTTAAGAAAAATTGAATTGTCCGTTGGTCGTACCGGTCGAATTACTCCGACAGCGATTTTTGATCCGATTTATCTCTGCGGAACTAAAGTTGAACGTGCAACACTTCACAATCAAGATTTCATTGATGAACTTGATATTAGAATCGGAGACACGATCATAGTTTATAAGTCCGGTGAGATCATTCCGAAGATCAAAGCTGTTGATAAATCGAAACGTCCAAAAGATTCGAAGGCTTATAAATTCGGTGAAAATTGTCCGGCTTGTGGTCAAAAGATCGAACGTCTTGACAATGCTGTTGATTATCGTTGCGTCAATCCTAATTGTCCTGCACAAATTGAAAATCATATTATCAACTTCGCCGGACGGACTGCAATGGACATTAAAGGACTCGGAGCGATCGCAATTCACAATTTGATCGAAAAAAATTTTTTGAAAAGTATCGTCGACATTTATAAATTGAAAAATTTTCGTCAAGAATTGATCGACGCTGGAATTTTAGGCAAGGACAAGAACACTGATAAAATACTTTTGGCGATCGAAGAGAGCAAAAAAAATGATCCTGCTAAACTCTTAACAGGATTTGGAATTTTTGGAATTGGTTCGGCGGCGGCTCGTGAACTAATGAAAAATTTTGGATCGATTGATAAAATTGCTAAAGCGACTGAAGAAGAATTGATCGCCGTGCCTGATCTCGGTGAAATTAGCGTTAAACAGATTAAAAATTTTTTCAATGATGAGATCAATTTAAAAATGCTTGCTGAATTGAAAAATTTAGGCGTTGAGTTTAATGGGCAATGTGTAATGGGTAATGGGCAATTAACAGGTAAAACTTTTGCACTAACTGGTACGCTTGAAAATTTTACACGTGATGAAGCTAAAAAGTTGATTGAAGATCACGGCGGTAAAGTTACCGGCAGTGTTTCAAAGAAAACTGATTTTGTTATCGCCGGTGAAAATCCCGGATCAAAA
Organism: Selenomonadaceae bacterium; assembly: GCA_017476425.1. GTDB lineage: Bacteria > Bacillota > Negativicutes > Selenomonadales > Selenomonadaceae > Quinella. The sequence continues at coordinate 33,150 of JAFUZV010000047.1, read as the reverse complement.
TTACAAAAAGCAAATGAACTTAATATAAAAATTCTCAACGAAGAGGAATTTAAAAATTTGATGAAAATCTAAAAATTTTTTACTCTTGCTAATCGCTTGAGTAATTTTTTTGTTGATATACTGTCAATTTTTTAATATAATTATACTTTAGAGATAAAATTAAGTTTAGGAAGTGAATTTTCTTGAAAAGATTCGATTTTTTGAAACAAGATTATGAAGAACTTTACAAAATTTGTAATGAGGCTGACGAAGAACAAAATATGAATAAGGCACGTCAAGCACTTGAATTGATCGTTAGAATGTTCGGCGCAAAGAAAAGACATTTGTTCGATCGCATTGCTGAGGCTTCAACGAAAGCTAAAATGCCGAAAGAAATTATCGCCGCTTGCCATCAAGTCCGTTTAGTCGGAAATAAGGCTTCGCACGATGAAACTTTAGCGTGGAACAAAATCACTGATAACGATATTGAAAAATGTTTGAATGCTCTTTTTAAAATTGTTGCTTGGCTTGCATTGAGTCACGACAAAAAAATTTTTCAAGCAACAGATTTTTTAGATAGCGATCTTGAAGTCGTTAATAAATATCAAGTCAGCGGCAAAAATTTAAAGTCCAAGCGTGAGACGATCAAAAAATTTGGTATTGATATTAATCCGCTGGACATTGAAGAAAACATTTTGAATTTTGATAACAAAGTTGAAGATGAACTGACAAAAGATGTTTTTGAAAATGATGAAGAATTTGCTGAAAGAGTTGCTAATTTGCCGCTGCGTCATATCGGTTACGGAATTTTGGATAAACGTGAGAAAGATACATACACTGGCTTTGTATTCCCTATGTTTCACATTGAAAAGGAAGATAAAATTATTTTATCAGATATTGATGCTTTTATAGCTAATGCAGATTCGATGAATGAGGATTTTATTGACGGAAAAATTCTCGTCGGTCTCAAGGTTTTTGACGGAAAAATTTATTGTGATTATGAAAAAATTTATCTTCAAAGTCAAAATGATGATAAAATTAAACTCACTGCAATTTGCTGGAATAAGTACGGCTATGAAAGCGATGATGAATTTATTCAACGAATTAAAAATATTTCTATATTGCCGCTTGGAATTGCTAAACCTATTCGTAAAGAATACGATCTGAATGATGAATTGTTGCCGTTTAAAGTTGCATTTTATAAATACGTTCAACCGATTTTGAATTTAGAAAAAATTTTCGTGAAAGCCGGAAGAAATTTAGCAAAAGAATTTTGTGACTGCGAAGAAAATTTTTATCTCTATGGAAAGACTAACGAAACTCATCATATGGCGATTTTGCGTCATTCAAATTACGACTATGATATTAAATGCACTAAAAAAGCGATCAGCAAAGTTGAGAATGATACAAAAGAAAATCAACCTCCTGAACAAAAGAAAATAACTCGCAAGGATATTCAAAACGATCTTAAATATCTCCAAAGCAAGGCAAATGATGGTGACGTTTCAGCATTGCTTGAGTTAAGTAAAATTTATCAATTAGGAAGAGGCGTTAAACAAAATTCCAGAGTTGCGATCAGATACTTGAAAAAAATTCTCAACAATGAAAGCGTTGAAAATATTTATCGTGCAAATGTGATGAGAATGCTCGCTGATATTTATCGTGCCGGAGTCGGTATTGAAAAGAATGGCAAGAAGGCGATTAAATATCTGCAAGCAGCGATTGATGAAGCTGCAAAAGTCGGAAATATTGATATAAAATCAATTAAGTGCACAATTTATAATGAAATTGCTGATATTTATTTTATCGGTGACGGTATCGAAAAGAATGGCTATCAAACAACTAAATGGCTTAAAAAAGCAATTATGCTTAACGATATTGGCGCAATGAGAAAATTAGCTGAAATTTATAAAACCGGCGAGATCGTCAAACAAAATTCGATCAAAGCAATTCATTTGTATAAAAAAATTATTAAACTCAATGTTAACGCAAGAGCTAACGTTGAGGCGATGAAAAATATTGCTGAGATTTATAGAGACGGTGTTGGTGTTGAGGCAGATGATCACAAGGCTAAAATCTGGTTTAATAAGGCGGTTAAGGAGAGCAAAAAATTAACTGATAATATAAATGTACTTCTCAAAGGTAAAAAATAAAATGACGAATTACGAACGATCGATAAATTATTTAGAAAGTCTTTTGAAGTTCGGAATAAAACCCGGACTTGATCGAATCAAATATTTATTGAGACTGATTGATCAGCCGCAGGAAAAATTCAAAATTATTCACGTAACCGGAACGAATGGCAAAGGATCAGTTTGTGCAACGCTTGCAGAAATTTTGAAGACGGCAAAATTCAAAGTTGGATTATTTACTTCGCCGCACTTGATAAGTTATCGTGAACGATTTAAAATTAACGGCGTTGAGATCAGTGAAAATGATTTTACAAATTTAGTTGATGATATGAAAATTCTTGTCGATCAAATGATCGCTGATGGTTATGAAAGTCCGACTGAATTTGAAGTGTTGACGGCGATGGCGTTTAAATATTTCGCTGATCAAAAAGTTGATTATGCAGTTATTGAGGTTGGACTCGGCGGACTTTTGGATTCAACTAACGTTGTCAAGCCGAAAATTTCAGTGATAACGAATGTAGCAAATGATCACGCTGAAAAATGCGGCGGCGATCTTTATGGAATTGCCAGACACAAAGCCGGAATTATCAAAGAAAAAATTCCGATCGTTACCGGCGCAAGTGATGAGCCGTTAAAAATAATTTCTGAAGTCGCTAAACAAAAAAATTCAAAAATATTTGTGTTGAATAAAGATTTTTTTGTTGATGATTCATTAAAAATTTCATTGCAAGGTGAATATCAAAAATTGAATGCGGCGATCGCTGTTGAGACTGCAAAACTTTTGAATGAAGATCAAATTACAGATGAAGTTATCAAAACTGCGATTCAAAATGTGAAGTGGCAAGGACGATTTGAAATTTTTCATTATGGCGATAAGACGCTCATAATTGACGGTGCACATAATGGCGCAGGTGCTAAGGCGTTAAGAAAAAGCCTTGATAAAAAATTTTCGACGGATCGAAGGATATTTTTGTTCGGTGTGCTTGCTGATAAAGATATTGACGAAATGATCAAAATTTTATTTCGTGAAGATGATTTTGTTATTGTTACTAAACCTAATTCACTACGAGCGGCTGATCCGAAAAAAATTTGTGAACTCTTGCAGGAAAGATCGATCGAATCAATAGCGATTGAAGACAACGAAAAGGCTTTTGAAAAATTTATCAACAGCGATGAAAAAATTTTGATCGCCGCAGGATCACTTTATATGATCGGCAAAATCAGAGAAAAAATTATTTCGATTTAATGAGGTTATCAATTATGCTGAAAAAAATTTTTATTCTTGTAATGATTCTTGCAATGTCCGGCGTTGTTAGTGCATCAGAATCAATTTATCCTAAGCATCTCAATGGCGATAAAGATTTTGTACTTGCTTGGGGACATACCGGCGTTGGTACTTACGTTAAAAAAAGTTCTATAAATGTCAAGCGATATGCTCCGCCGATTTACATAATTTCTGCGCGGGCTTATCTCGGCAATGAAGACGGCAAAATTTTGGGCAATTACTACGCAACTTTTAAATATGACTACGACGGACGACAAATGTATATTGAAATGGACAGCGGCGATTGGAAAGTTTTATATCCTCAATATACAGATGCTATAAATGCAGAAAGCAGAGCTTTTGGTGAAATGGTTTTTTATATTGCTTATCGAATACCATTTTTCGGAAGTGCAGGCGGCTTTAATGAAAATTTTTATTCCGCCGCTGATTAAAAAATTTTGAGTTAGGAGAAAGTAAGAATGAAACGAGTAAACGTCTTTGTCAGACGACAGCGAATTAAAAAGCTGGAAAAATGGACAATGCGAGCGATAATCGCTGAAGGTTTCTTTCTTGCGCTCTTTCCGAGTTTAGCCGCCGCCGCAGTAGTCTTCGGAATAGTAACCTGGTTTTTACAAAAACGAATCGACACGAAATTAAAAATGCGATCGCTGCCATTCGATGTGCCTGCAGGATTATTTTTGATCATCAGCACAATTTCAGTTTTCGCTTCACCGGCAAGAAATTTTGAATTGATCTATCAATTCTTTGCACTCGTCGGAATTTATTTTTTGACTTACATATTGATCGGGCAAAATATTCGATCACGTGAACAAGTCAAACAATTAGTCAAAGCATTAGCATTTTCAGCGTTATTAGTTGTTTTATGGGGATATTTTCAATATATTTTTGGAATTGACACAGCGGATATGAAATGGGTTGATCCCGAAAAATTTCCGGAGTTGAAAAATAGAGTCTTCTCAACGCTTGAAAATCCTAACGTCTTAGCCGGTTATCTTGACGTTTGCATTTGTCTTGCATTAGGTATGCTTGCAAAAGTCAGCAGTCGATCGCAAAAAATTGTAATGGTGATCGCTATATTAATGTTGCTTGCTTGCCTTGCAATGACTTATGCTCGTGGTGCTTTCATAACGATTGTAATTGTGTTTATCGTTTATGGAATTATTCAAGACTGGCGAATTTTGATTTTGTTTATCGTTGCAACCGTCGGACTTCTAATTTATGACGATGCTTTAGTTCACCGTTTAACTTCGCTGTTTAATTTAACAGACAGTTCGCAAGGTTTAAGAATCGGAATTTGGATTAGTACCTTTGCAATGATTGAAGATCATCCGTTTATAGGAATCGGTTGGGGTGCATTCAAGTCGCTTTATCCTAGTTACGATTATTATTTAAAAGGTGCAGATGTTTTGATCTACCACGCTCACAATATTTTTCTGCATTATGCCGCTGAAGTTGGAATTATCGGCGCAATGTCATTCTTCTGGTGCTTTTTCGGAACAATGTTTATGAGTTTGGAACTCGGCAATAATGAAAAGTATCAAGCGATCAAGGAAACAATTTTATATAAAATTTCGCAGATCACCGGGATTGACTTCAAAGGTAAAATTATTAATTTCAAGAATGAAGTTAAACAGAAATATTTAATCGAAAACGGACGACTTGAAAAATTTATCGGAATAAAAGAGAAAGTCAATGAAAAGATGGCTGATGCGTCAGATCATTTTGTTAATTGGCTGTCAAAAGCAGATGAAGTTGACGGCGATGAAGGTGACGAATCAAAAAAAGTTTCGTTGAATAAAAAAATTTCTCTGAAGCGTAAGACTCCAAAGAAACATAGAATTAAAAATCATATCATTGAAAGTGATACAACGCTTGCAAGTGATACGATGATCATTGCAACTGAAAAATTTGATGAGCCGATCGAAAAAATTATTTTAGATACGAATGAAGAAATTAAAATTGAAAACTCAACTGATGATCTCAAAATGGAGAAAACTGCAAAAGTTATTAAATTCAATGATAACGTTGACGATGAGATTGATGAAGTTGATGAAGACAATGAAGAATCAGAAGAAGAGAAAACAATTTTGAAATGGGACGAAGTGGCGGCGATTAATAATAAACAAATTGCTGAAGGCGTTAAATTCGGAATAGGTTTAGCAATTTTATCAATGGCATTGAATGGTTTAACGGACGATTTATTATTTAACATACCAACGTCAATGCTGTTATGGATGCTTACGGCACTAAGTGCAGCGATAGAATATTTGCCTGAAGAAGAACCGACAAGGAGGCGTAAGAGATGAAGCCAACAATTTCAAGAGCGGCGATTGGTCGACTCGTTTTGTACTTCCGTGCACTCAACTTAGCACAAGAGAAAGGAATGCAAATTATTTCTTCGGAAGATTTAGGAAAACTCTTAGACATTACGCCGGTACAGATCAGAAAAGATTTAGCTTTGTTCGGTCAATTCGGTATGAAAGGCATCGGCTATTTTACCGGTGAACTTATAAATCAAATCGGAAATATTTTGGGCTTGAATGATCATTTAAATATGGCGATCGTTGGCGTTGGTCATCTCGGCGGAGCATTAGCGAATTACAAAAATTTTGAGGCACTTGGTTTTAAGTTAGTCGCTTTGTTTGATAAAGATGTTAGAGTGATCGGCTCGATAGTTCACAATATAAAAATTTCTGACGTGAAAAATTTAAAATCGATCATAAATAGCAGAAATATTTCAATCGCTGCGATCACTGTTCCTGTTGGTGAGGCTCAAAGTATTGCTGATCTGTTAGTTGATGCAGGCGTTAAAGGTATCTGGAATTTTGCACCGACAAAAATAATTGTTCCGCCTGATATACACTTAGTAAACGAAGATTTATCAATGGGATTAAGTACGCTTTCATATTTAATTTCAAAAGATCAAATGTGAAAATAATTCAGCATTTTTTGCGCAAGTGATTTAGCGTCGTCGTTTTTATGCGAAAGAAGATATTCAAGAGCTGAAGCATAAAAAAATGAATTGATCGGGACGAAACGATTATATTTTTTGAAGTCAGCCCAAAGAAGTAATTTTTTATATAACGCGGCGAAGTCATTCTTGTCAGCGTTATATTTTTTTACGATTCTTGAAAGCCGCCGATCATTAATTGCAAATTGAAACATTTCATCGATCAGTTGAGGATTTTTTTTATCATTGATATACTTCTGAATTAATTCAACAGTTTTTTTGGAACGGCTAAGAGATCGACGAATTTCAATCACGAAAAAAATTGTTAAGACGATCACTGCGACGATTAAAAAATAATTCATAATTTTCTCCTCTAATCAAAATTAAGGCTGAGGTCGAAGGGCTGAAGGCTGAGAAATTTATTTTAAATTCTACATTCTGCATTCTACATTCTAAATTAATATAGAAAGGTTTGATTAAAATGACAAAGCTGGGAACTTTTTATGGAATTGGAGTCGGTCCGGGCGATCCGGACTTATTGACAGTTAAAGCGATCAAGGCGATCAAAAATGTTGACGTGATCATTGCGCCGAAGACTGAAAAGAAAGATGGCAGCGTTGCACTTGAGATCGCAAGACCTTATTTGAAAGCTGACGTTGAGATCATATATCAAGTTTTCCCTATGGTCAAGGATTTTGCAGAGTCACCGGAAATTTTCATTTCAAACAAAGAAGAGATTATAAAAATTCTTCAAGCTAAAAAAAATGTCGCATTCTTAACTTTAGGCGATCCAATGTTTTACAGCACTTATATTTATATTTTTAAATTACTCAGCGAAGAGAAAATTAATATTGAAACGATACCGGGCGTTCCGGCATTCTTAGCGATTGCCTCACGAATCGGACAGCCGATCGCTTTCGGCAATGAAATTTTGTCGATTATTCCTGCAACCGCTGATCTCAACAAGATTGATGAAATTCTTGATAAAGCTGATACTTCAGTTTTGATGAAGGTTTATAAAAATTTTGATCAGATCGTCGACACTCTCGAAAATCATAATATGGCGTGGCAAGCAAAATTAGTTAGTCGTTGCGGCTTGCCTGATGAAAAAATCATTTCAGACATTAGCGATCACAAAGACGATCAATTAAATTATCTCTCAACAATCATTACAAGAAAAAGTATCGATTAATGATAATTTCAAGTAAAAAAAATATTATTGACAAACAAAAATCGTAAATTTATAATGAAATTACTTTTTAAAAAAAGATAAGAGGTGAATTTTATGGCAGTTCAATTTAATAATCCATTCTTAGATTTATTGTCAAACACTAGTTCAAAGAAGACTGATGGCAGATCAAATAGTAATTCTCCGCTTAATAGAAGAGATGATTTTTCACCGCTTGACAGTCCTTATTATGCTATTCAAGAGCAAATGAGACGCGAACTTCAGCCTTCTCAACCGAAAACTAATAACGTCCAAAATCTTTCGACGCTGTTGCAAAATGCTCAAAGTAATCTTCGCAAAATTTCTCAATATATTGGTAACCTAAAAGACCTTGCATCTAGAGCCGCTGATCAAATGCAAACTGACGATGCAAGAGGTTTCTTTCAAACTGATTTTTATGGAACATTGGGAAAAATTGATGATAGTGCAAACAATATGAGTTGGAATGGTATGATCGTTTCTGAAGGCAATTCGCGTTACAGAATTAATCAAGTCAACGTTCAATCTGTCGATAGTTCTAATTCAAAAATCCAAAATACCGGCTCCATCAATAAACTCGAAAAACCTACTGATATGACAGATAAAATTCCGGGGGCAATATCTACAAGAGAGATCACTTTTTCTGGAAATCTTAACGCTAATGAGCCGATAATAACTGCAATCGATGATTTAACTACTTATGGTTCATCTATTAAAGTAGGAAAAGGTACTTACTCTGTATTAACTTTGACTGATGGATCAACTATGACTGTTACAGATGGAAGATTTACTGTTGGTCATTCCGTTCCACAATCAACCAATATTCAAGTTTATGATTCTCAAGGTATGGCTCATAACATTCCGATTAGTCTTGAAAAAACCGCTGCTAATACTTGGGTAGCTTCACTTTCAAGTTTGACAACTGCCGGAACATCACCGGCATTAGACGGCTCTATTCATACTTCTTATGCTCCAGTTTATTCTTACATTAAGGAAGAAGACGGTACTTATACTCGTGTATCTTTTATTGATAATGAAGATACTTTAGTGTCCTCATTTACAGTCAATTTTAATACAAGTGGACAACCTGCAGGTATTCTTACCAGCAAAATTAGACTTGAATATAATTTTGATGCTTATCCTCAAAATTCAGAAGATGAACCTAGAATGTTTATTCAACGTCCCGGCGGTTTATATACTTATGTCGATAATAACGGAAATACTTATGTTACTTCAAATTCTATTAAACCTGCCGGATATTTGAGTAGTATTCAAAAAGGTTTGAGTCAATTCTATATAGGCGATAATCCAACTTTTGAAAATGCAATTAATGGTGCAACTGTTACAACACCTACTTTTAATTTCTCAGGCTTGACTCAATACGTCGGTCAAAATACTGCTAATGTTTCTTCTGATGGAATGTCCGCCGATGCACGCCAAAATTTAAATTCTTCACCTTCTCAAAATGAATTTCCATCAACGCAAAATAATTTGCCATTTGACGGTCATCTTAAACCTATGGATTTTCGTCCAAATAATAATAATTTTCCTCCACACAATAATAATATTTATCCTTCAATTCGTCCTGTTAATGATAATGTAACTAATCAACAACCTATCATAAATATTTACTTCTTAAACGTAAATACAAAAAATCTCGGCACAAGCAATTTAATTTCTCCGCAAGGAAGATTTTTAAATCCATTCGATCAGCAAAGATATGATTCTTACTTTGGAAATAATACTTCGCAAAATGATTTTATGGATATTATCAAAGGTGCTTCAAATAGAAGACTTAATTCTATTGATATATTGTCACAACGAAATGCCTCTATAGCCTTACGAGTAATTGAAGGCGCACTTTCTCAAATTCAAAGTGAATTGTCTAACGTTAATTCTTATATTCAACGCTTTATAGGTAATAATATAAATAACCATAACACAAATACAAATAATATTATAATGGACAATCGTATTATGAGAGATAATTTCATTTAAAAGTTTTGATAAATCGTAATAAAAAATGAGCGATCAAATTGATTGCTCAAATTTTTTTGTTATTAATTCGTTTTAAATTTTCCAACGCTTGATTTAAATGAATCAGAGTAGCCGGAAAGTTCCGCCGCCGCCGCTGCACTCTGTTCACTCACTGCTGAATTATCAGTTACAACACTCAAAATTGTTTGCGATAACGAATTAACTTGTTCCATTTGCGTTTGCTGATATTTACTTTGTTCACTAAGTTTATTAATAATTTTAGTTACCGCCTCAGTATTCTCCGTGATTCCTGACAAAGAACTTGCCGCAATGTCAACAACGCCGGTGCCACGTTCAATACTTGCAAGTGCATTTTTGATCAACTCTTGAATGTTTTGTGTTGATTGTGCAGACTGTTCAGCAAGTTTTCTAACTTCATCAGCGACAACCGCAAAACCTTTTCCGGCTTCACCTGCACGAGCTGCTTCGATCGACGCATTAAGCGATAATAAATTTGTTTGTGCTGTGATCTCTTCAAGCGCACCGAGAATTGAATTAATTTCTTCAGACGTTTTAGAAATATCATTCATCGCCTCAACAACTTTATTCATCAATTCACGACTGCTTTCAATACTTTTAACGGTGTCCGCTGTCGATCTCATTGCATCATTAACGAAAGTATCAACTTTTGAATTTTGCTCCATAGTTTCAGTAATTTTTGTCTGCAATTTTTGAATACTTTCTGTTTGACTCATTGCGCCTTCTGCAAGTGAATGTGAAACTTGAGAAACTTCACCGGCACTTTCTGCAACTTTATCAGCTAAGCCGCCCATTGATTGAATTTCGTTACAAAGTGATTGACGAATGTATTCAAGATTCGTTTGAATCGCCGCAAAATCACCGATATATTTCATTGAAGTTGATTTTACAAGATCACCGCTTGCCATTGTTTTCAAATTCTCTTCAATGTCTTGCACGTAACCTAACAAGACGACACGCATTTTATTAAGAAGATCATACAATGCACCGATCTCATCACTTCGATTATAATTAAATTTCTGCGAAAGATAACCTTGACTGAGTTTATTAACACTGCCTTCAAGTGCACCGAGCGGATCAACAACTCTTTCTTCAAAGATATGATTAACTTTTTTCAGAAATACACCGGTGACGATCGCAAAAGCAATCAACAATATGTAAAGAAGATACGCCATAATATCAACCATTGTTTGTGCTTTGTCGACCATTTCATTTGTCAATTCAAAATATGTTTCGCTGTTTGCTAAAAGTTTTGATGAGTCCTTTGTTGTTTGATAATTATTAATTTCGGGTTTAATACTGTTTTGCCAATAAGCCTCAACTTTATCACGACTGCTTGAGAATCCACCGAGAAGAATTGCTCCGTCAAGTTTTTTCAAAAGACCTTCTACACGTTCAGTTGCTTTCGATGCATCTGCACCGGCTAAAACTTGCTTGACAACTCTCTGACTGCCGCCGCGAACAATTCCGGCTTCATTAACAACCGCCGTGTAACTCGTGAATAAGTACAAACTGATCATCACAACGGCAACCATTACAACGACAAGTTGAAATACTTTCGTTAAAAGCTGTTTGATCAAAAATGCAATGGTATTTTGTTCATTCATTTTATTCACCTCGATTAGAAAAATTTTTTTGACATTTCGATAACGAATGAAAAATACCTTTCAATGATCAAAATTAAAATTAATAAAATAAGCTGTCTGAAATTAATCTTGACAGCTTTTTTAATTTATATGAATTGCTAAAATCTCACTTCAACGCCACGAGATTTCAAATAATCTTTAACTTGTCTGATAGTATATTTTCCATAATGAAACACTGACGCTGCTAAAACTGCATCAGCCTTGCCTTCAGTAAGAACTTTGTAAAAATGTTCAAGTTCACCTGCACCGCCGGACGCGATCACAGGAACATTAACCGCTTCAGAGACAACACGATTTAATTCAATGTCATAACCGTCTTTTGTGCCGTCAGCATCCATACTTGTTAAAAGAATTTCACCGGCTCCGAGATCAACAGCTTTTCTGATCCATTCAAGACAATCGATCCCTGTCGGTTTTCTTCCGCCATTAATGAAAACTTCCCAACGAAGATTTTTTTCACCTTCAATACGTTTTGCATCGACGGCTAAAACTATGCACTGACTACCGAATTTTTTTGCACCTTCACGAATTATTTCAGGATTTTTAACCGCTGCACTGTTGACTGAAATTTTATCAGCACCGGCTTTTAAAATCGATCTCATATCATCAACTGTTCTAATTCCGCCGCCAACTGTAAACGGTATGAAAACTTGCGACGCACAATTTTTTGCGATCTCAACGATCGTTCCTCGTTTCTCGTGTGATGCTGTTATATCCAAAAAAACTAATTCATCTGCACGTTCATCATCATATTTCTTTGCAAGTTCAATCGGATCACCGGCATCTCTCAAGCCAACAAAATTAGTTCCTTTGACAACGCGACCATCTTTAACATCAAGACAAGGAATAATTCTCTTCGTCAACAATTAAAATTCACCGCCATTAAATTAATTTTCGGCAACTTTAATTGCTTCAGTCAAATCAACTTTGCCGGTATAAATCGACTTACCGAGAATGACTCCGATAACGCCATCTTTTTCGTACTTCTTGAGTGCTTTTATATCGTCGATCGATCCGACACCGCCGGATGCAATAACTGAAATTCCACTTCTGATCGCAATATTCGCAAATGATTCCGCCTTAACACCTTGCAAAGTTCCGTCACGTGTAATATCAGTGAAAATAACTGTCGTTATTCCATAATCACCCATTCGCATTGCAAGTTCCGTCGCCGTTACTTCGCTTGTATCGTCCCAGCCGTGAACTGCAACGCGTCCATTTTTAGCATCAATACCAACAATAACACGCTCTTCAAATTCTCTTGCAGCTTGTCTTACAAGTTTTGGATTATCAATCGCTGCGCTACCCATAATCACACGATCAACGCCCATTTCAAGAAGATCATAAATATCATCGATCGATCTAATTCCGCCGCCGACTTCGATCGGAATTTTTACTGTCTCCAAAATTTTTTTGATCGTAAAAATATTTACAGGTGAGCCTGCTATTGCGCCGTCAAGATCGACAATGTGAATATAACTTGCGCCTTGCGCTTCCCATTGTTGAGCCATCTCTTCCGGATTATTTGAAAATACCGTTTCTTTGTTGAAATCGCCTTGAAAGAGTCGAACGCATTTGCCGCCTCTAATGTCGATCGCCGGAAAAACTATCATATTAAAATGCACCTCACAAAAATTTTTTTAAATCATCGAAAAAATAATTGCAAATAAAATCGTAATAAGTTTATCACAATCTTTTTCAACTTACAAGCCGCCAATATATCAAATGTTTCAGATAATCTGTCCGACTGATCTTTTTTAAATCGCTGATCCTTTTGATCTCAAAAAAATATGACGGCACATTATCGAACCGCCAAAAAATTTTTTAATGTCATAATTTGATCTTTTCAAAAATATTGTCAATCAAAGTCAAAATCTTTAAAGCCTTTTCAATTTGTTTTTGCGTCAATGAATTTTTTTCAGATGCAGGAGATTTTTTTGATCTCATCTTCTTACGAATTAACTCAGCGATCAAAAATCCAAGTGCTAAACCGGCGATTGATGCCGGCAAATTCAAATTATCAATAACAAAACTCAAAGCAAATTCAAAAATCGTAACAATCACGGTATAAATTATTAAACGTGACAAAATAGAATCTGAATTGCCTTCATCAGAATTTTGATCGTTACTGATCGAAACGCCTTGCAAAATCTTTTCACGACTGCTGACAATTTTTTTGATCATTTCGTTTCTTGTATCGTTTGATACAAATGAAATTCCGCCTCTGCTAAGCAATTTTTCATAGCCGTCTGATAATGAGTTACTATTAAGCAGTCCACAAATATTTTTTTCGATCGATTCGTCAAGAATTTCATAACTTTTATTTTCATCATCTTGATCGAAATTCGGCATTGTAATTTGTAAATTTTTTAAAAGTTCCTCAAAATCGGACGGACAAATTTTTATAATTCGTTGAATTTCTTCTGTCTTAAACATTATTTATTTGCCTCACCTCTGATAAAAATCAAATCTAATATCAAAAAAATTTATTTTAAGCCGTCAATGTTTTCATTGATTCGCTAATTGCCTCGACAATAGTATTTCGTTTATTTCTGATCTGTTCTTCCTCAATGAATGTTTGGAATTTTGAAGGCATAAGTTTTTCAGAGTTTTCATCAATCCACGTTATAAATTGATCTGTGCCGTCATCTTCTTCAAGGTGCTTGCGAATGAGTTCAACATTTTTCGTTACAACTGAAATAAACGCTGTCTCAAGCCCGATCGCATTTATAACAGCTTTTTCTGTGATCTTCCGCAAGATTTTTATATCTGTATCAAGTGTAGTTATCATATCTTCTTTATTGTCCATTTTTCTGATATCTTTTGCTAATTCATAAAGTTCATTAAGTTGAGATGTAATAGTTCCGTCATTCTCATTAGGTTTATTTTCTCTGCGTTTTTCAGCAACACAATTATTTATTTCGTTTTCAATCGCCTTGATACGTTGATCTTTATTGAATTTGATCCAATCATCGCTTGAAAACAAATTTCTTAATTTATTATCAAGTTTTTGAGTGTTTTGAGAGTCCATTAAATTAATCCCGGCTCTCATTAATAATTTAGCCCATTTACCCATAGGTAAAATATCGACGGCAAGCGCAGCACCTTTAGTAATTATACCTTTGTGAGAGTTAAATAAATTTTCCAGAGATTTTTTTATGTTAATAGATTCTTCTGAATCATCTTCTGTTGAATCGTCTTCTATACCTTCGTGCGCTAGGATCATTGCAAAAAATTTAAAACTCTCTTTGCCTATGTCGTCAAGGTTCATATCTATTGATTCGTTTTCTTCCTTCATCGGAATGTTGTAATACATTGCAAGCGAAATTAATTCTGAAAAAGTTTTTTGAATTTGCTGCAAGCGTTCCGGCGTAGCAAATGGATTAAGTATCAGAGTTAAAATTATTGAAGTGACGAAACGCTCCACAAGTGGATTAAAATTACAATTTTCGCCGCCTTCAATTAACATATGATCGAAGAGTTCATTAACGGACTTTTCTAATGCGGCTTTGTCTTCTGATTTAATTTGAGATTCCATTCCCATAATTTCTAAAAATTTTTCAACTAAATTATTTCTAAGTTCCTGTTGATGTTCAGTTGTAAGTTGTGAGGCTCGTGAAACGATATTTTCAATAAAAATTTTCTTCAATTCATCACGAACGCCATTATCAACTTTAGAAGTTGGATAAATTCCATTTGGATTGATCGCCGCTTTCGTCTCAACATCTTTAATAAGTGTCATATAAGTAGGATCAATCAAAGGATAAATATCTTCAATGCTTGCTTTCATTGCAGTAGTAAATGGTTTCGTATAATCAATTTTATTTACGTGAGCCATTGTAACAGTCTGTGATTCTTTTATAAAAGTACTAAGGCGACTTTGAATTTTCATTTTGATCACAGAACGTAAATCACTATTTTTAATTTCGCCATTGCGGTGACTTTCAAGAATAGATTTTAAAAGGTCTCTTGTATTTGTGACGGTAACTTCAGCACGGCGTTGAAGGACTGCAAAGCGATCATTATCGTAATAATATTTCATTCCTTCGTGAAGTGCATCAACACCATCACTATTAGGCAATTTCAATTTATCGATATTTGTAAAACAAGCACTATCTAGATCGTCAAATGACATTTTTCCAATTCTTTCAAGGTAAGCACGAGCTGATCCATAGAAAAAATGATCTTCAGTTATAATTTTTTCTCTCTTGAAATCGTTTATCAAAGGTTTGATACGTCTATGAACTTCGTCAATGCTTTTGCAATGATCAAGACGGTTACCAAAAATAAAGGCTTTTTCAGAAAGTTTTATCCCATATTCATCTTGATTTTGTCGCAATACATCTAAATGTGTTTTCGTAAGGCGCGAATTTACACTTAAATCCATAACCAAAATTATAGCATCAGCCTTTTTCAACATTTCTGCAGTCTGTCGTCTATGCAATTCAGTTGGTGAGTCGAAGCCGGGCACATCATAAAGTACAATATTTTCCATTCCATCAAGTTCTGTAGATTCAACTACAACATTTTTCACGGCATAAGGTTTTGCAGTTTGTCCGCCTTTATCGTCAGTCATACCCGTTATAAATTGTTTGAAGTCATTAAATTTATCTTTTGGATTCCAATATGTGCTATCAAAATCTAAATCTTTGTGTCCAAGAAATTTTTCGACTACGTTTTTTTGTGAAAGCATAAGTTTAATATCAGCAGCAGTAGAAGTATCATAATCTTTAACTAAACTGGCTTCTATTGATCTTTCATCGTTTTCAGCTGCAATTTTCACTTGATTCCAATAAGTATTGAAGGCTTGCAAAGTCATTGTAGCAAAACTTACATTATCAGCTTGAGGAAAGTTTAAATCTCGGAGCATACTTCTAAATCTGTTATTAAATTCTGCATTGCTATAAAAGTGCACTGTTGCATTGTCAGTACTTCCAAAACGAATTTCAGTTGTCGTATAAGTGCAACGTGTTTCATATTCCGGTAAGATCATTTGTTTGATCATTGCATTACCGAGCGTACTTTTACCGGCTTTTTCAAGTCCAACGACAGCAACAGTAAATTCTTTATTCTCAAGTTTTTTCAAAATTGCTTGATTCATTTTTTGATATTCTTCAAGTTTTCTGAGATCATCGCCATTAATAACTAAAGCATCAGGATCAGTTTTCAAAATTTTTTCGATCGTTTCATTTGAAATTCTCAACTTGCTGATAAATTCTTGTCTGATCTCTTCTTCGGAATTACTCATAAAATTACGCCTTCCAATCACAAAAATTTTTCAAAAGTTTTAAACCAACGTCGCCGGATTTTTCCGGGTGAAATTGTGTTGCAAAAATATTTTCATAAGCGATCGCTGCCGTCAATGTTTCACCGTAATCAGTAGTTGCAGCGATCAAATTTTTATCTTCCGGTACAGCATGATAAGAATGCACAAAATAAAAATAAGATCGATCTAAACCATTCAAAAAATCATTCTGCATTCTGCATTCTGCATTCTTAATTAGAAAATTCCAGCCCATATGAGGAATTTTTAATTGTGGAGCATTGATCTTTTTAATAGTGCCTTTCAAAATTCCAAGACCACTAACGCCCGGAGATTCTTCACTATTTTCAAATAAAATCTGTAAACCGACGCAAATCCCAAAAAGATTTTTTTTATTAGCGACTTGCTCTTTGATGATCGGAATAAGTCCGGTTGATTCAAGATTTTTCATACAATCACCGAATGCTCCAACGCCCGGCAAAACTAATTTATCAGCCGCTCTTAAATCGTCAGCTGAACCTGTAACTTTCACTTCTTCACCGATCGAAGCAAAAGCCTTTTCAACGCTAAACAAATTTCCAACGCCATAATCAATAATTGCGATCATTTAATCACCTCTAAATTACTTCAGAATGCAGAATTAAATATTTGACTAATCCCTACGATAGCATAAGCCGCAATACCTTCTTCACTACCGGTAAATCCAAGACCTTCTTCAGTCTTAGCCTTGACATTGATAAAATTTTCGTTGACGTTTAAAATTTCCGCCAGACGTTGACGAATTTTTTTTATATGCGGTGAAAGTTTTGGTTTTTGCGCAATGATTATCGTATCAATATTTCCGATCTTGTAACCTTGTTCATCAAGAAGATTTTTTGCACTAATTAAAAGTTTTGCGCTGTTAATGTCCTTATACTTCTGATCGCTGTCTGGAAAATGCTGACCAATGTCACCTAATCCTGCTGCGCCTAACATTGCATCAATAATAGCGTGAATTAAAACATCAGCGTCTGAATGTCCCAAAAGCCCAAGATGATGATCGATCTCAACATTTCCTAAAATTAATTTTCTGCCTTCAACAAGTCTATGAACGTCATAACCTATTCCAAAACGTACCATTAAATTTCACCGGCTTTCAAAAATGATTCTGCGATCAAAATATCTTCTGGCGTTGTGATCTTGATATTTTGATAATCACTTTCAACGATTTTGACTTTAACGCCTAATTTCTCAACTAAACTTGAATCATCAGTGCCTAGAAAATCATCTTTCGCTGCTTGTTCATAGGCTTGCAATAAAATTTCTTTTTTGAAACCTTGCGGCGTTTGAATTGAAAATAATTTTGATCGATCCGGCGTATCCTTAACAAAATTTTCTTCGTCAACGATCTTGATTGTATTTTTCTCCGGCACTGCCGCTATCGCTGCGCCGAAATTTCTCGCCGCGTCAATCACTTTGTCGATCGTCTCAACACTTATTAACGGACGCGCCGCATCGTGCACTAAAATAATTTTGCAGTCTTTATCAATGACTTTCAAAGCATTAGCGATTGAATATTGTCTTTCACTGCCGCCAACGACGACTTGAAACGGTTTTAAATCCTCAACTCTGCTTAACATTTCAACAACAATTTCAAATTCACTTTTTGCAACTGCTACGATCAATTCATCAATTTTTTTTGACTGTGAAAATTTTTTTAAAGTGCGAATTAAAATCGGAACGCCGTCAAGTTTCATAAAATTTTTATTCTTAATTGATTGCATTCTTCGGCTTTTACCTGCCGCCGGAAATATTGCCGTTACCATTTTAAATTAATCCTTCACTTATCAATTTTTTAATTCCAACTAAAACGCCGTGATCAGCATTGCTGACTGTTTCATAATTTGCAAATTTTTTCAGATCAGGATGAGCATTCGCCATTGCAAAACTATATTTAACGGCTTGCATCATTTGTGCATCATTAAGATAATCACCGAAGGCTGCGCATTCTTCCGGCTTAAGTCCTAAAATCTTTTGGATATTTTGAACTGCAACACCTTTATTAATATTAGCGTTGATAACGTCAGTCCAATAATCGCTTGCAAGGACAACTTGCATTATATCGCCGAATCTTTTTTTGAGAATAGGATAAATTGATTCTGCTGATTTACCGGTTGGATCAAAAAAGGACATTTTCAACGGCTCATCATTAACTTCATCAAATTTTTCAACGGCTTCATTGTGAGTAAAATATTTATCAAGTTCCTTTTGATATTCCGGCTTATCTTGCGACTTAAGGACATAAGCATTTTTCTTACCGCAGAAGACACGAAGAATATTTTTAAAAGGCTCACCGGTTTCCAAAATATCAAGTGCAATCTGACGAGGCATCGGACTTGAAAAAATTTCTTTACCCTTATGAAATGCAATAGTGCCATTCTCTGCAACAAATAAAAATTCGTCTTTGTACTTTTCAAACGTTCCAAGCAATGAATAATATTGACGACCACTAGCCGGTGCAAAGATCACATTACGAGATTTTAAATCTGCGATCATTTCATCAAAACCCGGCGGCAAATTTGAATTTTCATCAAGGAGTGTTCCGTCCATATCAGAGAAAATTATTTTGATCATACTCTCACCAACTCCAAAAAATTTTTTTCATTATGACAAATTATAACAAATAAAATTTTTAATGACAATCGCAAAATTTTTCAAAAAAAAACTTCCACCATTAAGGCAGAAGATCAGACGATATTTTTATTTAAAATTAATTAGGATATGCAATTTAATTTTGATTCAAAGATCAATTTACGAAAAAATTTTTAATAATTTTCTGCGTTGACCTCAAAATAAGATTGTGGATGCTTACAAACAGGACAAAGTTCAGGAGCTTTAGTTCCAACGACGATATGACCACAGTTGCGGCATTCCCAAACACTAACACCGGCTTTTTTGAAGACTTCACGCATTTCGATATTTTTCAAAAGTTTTCTATAACGTTCTTCGTGATGCTTTTCGATCTCTGCAACGCCTCTGAATTGTTCAGCAAGCTCGTGAAAACCTTCTTCGTCAGCTTCTTTCGCCATACGAACATACATATCAGTCCATTCAAAGTTTTCACCGTCAGCAGCGTGTTGAAGATTTTCCGGCGTTTGACCAAGTTCACCGAGTGCTTTAAACCATAATTTAGCGTGTTCCTTTTCATTCTCAGCAGTTTTCAAGAATAAAGCGGCGATCTGTTCATAACCATTCTTTTTAGCAACCGATGCATAATAAGTATATTTATTTCTTGCCTGCGATTCACCGGCGAAGGCTTCCCAAAGATTTTTTTCAGTCTTAGTTCCGGCGTATTTATTACGAGGATTCGATCCTGTTGACGGAGCAATTTCAACTTTTACAAAATCGCTTGCCGGATGTTTACAGATCGGACAAATGAAATCTTTCGGCAGTTCATCGCCTTCATATTCATAACCACAAACGGAGCAACGCCAAATCGTTTCACCTTTAGCATTCTTTCCGACGGCTTGAGGTTTCGGTTTAATATTTGCGTGATAATAAGCATAAGTCGCTGAAGGTGTTTCGCTGATTTTTTCCATTTCAACAACGTCAGCTAAAAAGATCGTATGAGTTCCAACGTCAATTTGTTGAGTAACATTTGCGCTGATATATGAATTTGTGCCTTCAGTGATCGCAAGTGTTCCATTCGCTGTACGTTTAACTTTGTCGAATCCTTCAAATTTATTTACATTTTTGCCGCTTTGAAAACCAAATCTTTTAAAAAGATCAAAATTTGCTGATTCACTGATGATTGACGCAGTGAATTTTTTTGTTTCGGCGATCAAATCGTGTGTGTAATTCAATTTGTTGACTGCAATGGTTATTTGATTAGGTTCAGCGGTAACTTGAGTAACAGTATTGATAATGCAGCCGTTATCTTTACCATTCTTGTTAGCCGTCAACACAAAAAGCCCATAAGAAATTTTTTGTACAACAGTATTATCCATTCTAAAGCACTCTCCTAAAAATATTTTATTAATTAGAATTTTTCTTGCACTCGTCACAAATATAATTTACTTTTAAATCGTAAGAAATGATCGAATCATTCAACTGCTCATTTATTAAATTCGTCAAGTCATCAAAATTGAAATCAGAAATTTTTCCGCACTTTTGACAGATTAAATGATCGTGCTTAATAGATTTATCGTAACGATCCGGCTGTCCTTCGATCGAAACTTTTCTAATGAGTCCTTCACGGTAAAGCGTATTCAAATTATTATAAACCGTCGGCAAAACGATTTTATACGATTGTTCTTTCAATTTGAAAAAAATTTCTTCAGCAGTCAAATGATCGTTGCTGTTATTTATCGTCTCTAAAATTATTTTTGCATTATCAGTCATAGCGGCGAACCTCTTATAATTAGAATTGTTTTAAATATAATGTTACTTTCGATCATTGTCAAGAGTTGAGAAAAATAATTTTCAATAAAAAAACCTTTGAACAAACGATCGATTAATCATCTATTCAAAGGTAAAATTTATTTATCTCTTCTTATTCTTCATCCATTCCGGAATATCAATCAAGCCATCGCTACCGGTTTTAGTTTTCGGTTGAAGTGGTTGTTGCTGATTTTGATTTTGTTGTTGAGCCGGTGCGCCGAACGATCCAAAGTCTAAACCTAAACCAAAAGCCGGTTTTCTATCTTGTTGAGGTGGCGGCGGTGGTGGTGGTGTAAAACTTTGTGGCGGTTGTACTGAAGGTCTTGCAGAATCACGAGCAGAATCATCATCAAATCTTGTTGCAATAACTGTAACACTCACAGTATCGCCGAGTGATTCGTCAACACTAACGCCCCAAATAATTTCTGCGTCCGGATGTGCTGCCTCTTGAACAGTCGTTGAAGCCTCATTAACTTCAGTCATTGTAAGCGCATCAGTTGCGCCCATAATGTTAAGCAGAATACCTCTTGCACCTTGAATACTTGTTTCAAGTAGCGGCGAATCAATAGCGGCTTTGACAGCCTCAACAGTTGCATTTTCGCCGGATGCCTCACCAATACCCATAAGTGCTGAACCTGCATTACTCATAACGGATTTAACGTCAGCAAAGTCAAGATTAACAAGACCAGGTACTGCGATCAGATCGGAGATACCTTTAACACCTTGACGAAGAATATCATCAGCAATACTAAATGCTTTCGTCATAGGCGTTTTTTTATCGACAACGGCAAGAAGTCGATCATTAGGTATAGTGATAATCGTATCAACATTTTGTTTGAGATTTTCAATACCCATATCAGCATTTTTTTTGCGTTTCGGACCTTCAAAGGTAAACGGACGAGTCACGACACCAACAGTTAATGCGCCGATCTCTCTGGCACAAGCCGCAACGATCGGAGCTGCACCTGTACCTGTGCCGCCACCCATACCGGCTGTAATAAATACCATATCTGAACCTCTAAGAGCCTCACGAATGTCTTCATAACTTTCTTCGGCGGCTTGTCTTCCGATTTCCGGTCTTGCACCTGCACCTAATCCACGAGTTAATTTTTCACCGATCTGCATACGCTTTGGAGCTTTTGCAGTTATCAAAGCCTGTGCATCTGTATTTACTGATATAAAATCTACACCTTCAAGTCCGAGTTCTATCATTCGATTAACTGCATTGCTGCCGCCGCCGCCGACTCCGATTACCTTGATCTTTGCATATAAATCGAAATTATTGTCTTCAATTTCAAACACATTTTATACCTCCACATTCTATATAAGCTAAAATTTGCATAAATTTCGAGTCTCTTTTTCATTTTACTACAAAAATTTTTTTAATGCTACAAGTATTTTATATTTTTTTTGTTATATACCTTCTAATTTGTGAAAGATTTTTAAATATTTTAAAGACGAATACAAAAATCACTGCATAATGTAACTTAACACCGACATAATCACCGAGATAAGTGATCATAATTGCGATTGTCGAATTAATTACAAAACTTGTGATTAAAATTCTGTCGTCAAATTTTTTTAATAGACTTGCTTTAAAGCCGCCGATCAGTCCGTCAAGTGAAACGATCAAAATTGCTGAAATTATTTTTGCATTCATTTCAATCATTGGAACTGCTCCGCCGATTATCAAGCCTGTTATAAGTCCTATAATTATTCGTGTCATTATAATTCTCAACTCAATTTTTTTCAGAAGTCACGTGAGCAAAAATCCTTGATCGAGTACCTTTAAACGGTGGAATGTAAACAGTATTTGTGCTTTCAACTTCTAAATTTATTCCCCAAACTTTCAACGTCTCTGCAACGCCGCCACGCATTTTAATTGCATTTTCTAAATTCTTCCGATCGCCTATTGCGTGAATTTCATAAGGCGCAGATGATCTTATATTGTTGACTGATAATGTCGGACCGGCACAGCGAATTTCAGAAGTATCAACTAATCGTTGACCATTGATCGAAATTGCTTCCGCACCTGCTGCTCTAAGTTCATTGATAATTTTCAAAATATCGTCGTCGTGAATTATGTAGAGATTAGGATTTTCACCGGCTTTAGCCTGCTTGGAACTGTCATCAAGTTTAATGATTATTCCGGGACCTTCTAACGGCATTAAACACGCTTGAATTTTCAATTCTTCATTAAATTCATTTGTTGCTTGATTCATTGAAGATTCTTTTTCGATCGTCAACAACTGATTTTTTAAAGCGTTTCGCTCTTCTTCTAACTGTAATAATCTCATACTTAATTCTTCAACACGTTGATTATTAACCGTCGCTGATACTTCTTGAACTTGCCTTGCTTGCATTGATAATATAAATCCAAAAATTATGCTGATTATTATCATTGACCAGCCGCGTTGAAATAAAAAATTTTTTACTTTCGACATAATTAAAAACCTTCTATTGTGCTAATTTGATAAATGGCGCAGTATAATTAAAATCGACGTACTCAACACGATGAGGATTTAATTCTAAGTCTTGCAGAAAATCTTCTGTTAATCTTGCTTTCTCTTCAAGGCGCTCCAGTTTTCCGATCCTAATTTGTACTGCTCTTGACATATTTGTATATGCTACGACGTAATCCGGACCGGTGATCGCTATCTCTGATATTTTATTTAACGACGTTTCATTTAATTGTTGCAAGAAGAATAAAATTTTTTGAACCATTTCATCAGTCACAGTGTCACCTATGTATAAATCTTTTGCAACTGCGCCGGCTATTACAGGTATCGGCATCGACTTCAAATTTTTATAACTGTCGATCACCGTTCCATTTCGATCTAAATCTAAATATCCATAATCACAAGCGATCGTTGCAACCGGTTTTCTCTCTTTTAACGTAACTTCTAAAGTGTTCGGCAAATCTCTTTTAACTGTTACTTCTTCAATTCGCAGATCGTTAATTAATCTCTTCGTTATGTCATCGGTTTCAAGTTGGAACAGCGGCTCACCATAATAAACATTTCCAATCTTTATAATGTCGTCTTTCGTTAAATAAGTTGCGCCGATCAATTTTATTTCTCTTAACGTAAAGAATGGAGTATAAACAAATACGCTTATGATCACCGCAGTCAAGATCAAAATTATTATTCCTTTGAAAAGCCGTCTTGTACTTCGCCGCTTCTTAGCCATTCAATCACCTTTAGTTGATAAAGTTTTTTAATTATAACATATTTTATTCTCAATGCAAAAAAAATTATTCATACAAATAAAATTTAATTTCTCATTTAATTCTTCAATTATTTTTGCAAAAAATTTTTTTGATTTTTGATCTTAAATTTTAATCTTTAAATTTTTCTTTAGCTGTTATAAAATAATATTAACGTTATTAGTGACGGTGGTGAAAATATGAAAAAGTTGAGTGAAGAAGATACGAAATATAGATATATAACATCAGCGATAGAAAAATCCGGTTGGTTAAAAAATGATATTCGTATGGAATATTACTTTACTGATGGAAAAGTTATTGTGCAAGGGAATCAAACAATGCGAGGACAAGCCAAAAAGGTTGATTATATTCTCCATAAAGATGGTCATATTCAGCTTGCTATAGTTGAAGCCAAAAGATATACCGAAACAATAGATGCAGGTTTACAGCAAGCTATGAATTATGCACAAATATTAAAAATACCATTTGCATATTCGTCAAATGGCAAAGGATTTATAGAACACGATTTTTTGACCGGTGAAGAAAGAGAATTGAGTCTTGATAATTTTCCGAGTCAAGCAGAATTGTGGCAACGCTACCTCAAGGGAAATGCTTTGAAAGATTATCAAACAAATGCAATTTTATATCCTGATTATTACGATCCGTTTGAAAAAGACCGCCGACCACGTTATTATCAAAGGATAGCGATTGATAAAACAGTAGAAGCTATTGCTAAAGGACAAAATAGAATATTACTTGTAATAGCGACTGGCACAGGTAAAACTTACACTGCATTTCAAATAGTTTGGAAATTGATGAAGTCAAAAACTGTGGGCAGAGTTTTGTATTTGGCGGATAGAAATATTTTGATAGATCAAACAATGCAGCAAGATTTTAAATCGCTATTAAAAGTGATGTGCAAAGTCGGTCATAAAACTCTTGATAGTTCATACGAAATTTATATGAGTTTATATCATCAGTTAGCCGGTGACGAAGGTGAAGAACCATTCAGGCAGTTTAAACCAGAATTTTTTGATTTGATAATAGTAGATGAATGTCATAGAGGAAGCGCAAAAGAGGATTCAGAATGGCGCAGAATCCTTGATTATTTTCAATCGTCGATTCATATAGGATTAACAGCAACGCCGAAAGAAACAAAAGAGATCAGCAATCAAACATACTTCGGTGAACCGATTTATACTTATAGTTTAAGACAAGGCATAGAAGATGGTTTTCTTGCGCCTTATAAAGTAATTAGAATCAATATAGATAAAGATTTAGAAGGCTGGAGACCAACACCAGGAATGACAGACATAAACGGTGAATTAATTCCAGATGAATTATTTACTCAACCTGATTTTGATAAAATTCTTGTAATAGAGGAACGCACAAAAATAATAGCAAAAAAAATAACTCAATGGCTACGAGAAAATGGAAGATATAATAAAACAATAGTTTTCTGTGTTGATATAGAACACGCAGAAAGAATGCGACGTGCTTTAATTAATGAGAATCAAGATATTGTCAAAGATCACCCGAATTATATAATGAAAATCACAGGCGACGACGCTGCCGGTAAAAAATCTCTAGATCATTTTAAAGCTCCAGATGAAAAATATCCTACAATAGCGACAACTTCAGAATTAATGACAACAGGTGTTAATTGTAAAACTTGCAAATTGATTGTTATTGATAAGGTTGTAAATTCTCTGATAACTTTTAAACAGATTATAGGCAGAGGTACAAGGATATTTTCGGATTATGGCAAAGAATATTTTACAATAATGGATTTTCGCAACGCTACAAGACAATTTGCTGATCCGGATTTTGACGGAGAACCGATTATTATTATTAATGATGAAACGAAAGGAAATTCAAAACCAAAATCACATAAACCTAAAGATACACCAGTCAAGCCGCCTGTAGAACATCGTTATAAATATTACGTCAACGGCGTAGAAGTAAATATTGTAAATGAAAGAGTGCAATTTATCGGCAATGATGGCAAACTTATTACAGAGAGTTTAACAGATTACAGCAGAAAAAATATTATCAATAAGTACGCAACGATGAATAATTTTATCAATGCTTGGACGACGACAGATAAAACGAATGCTATTATTAATGAATTGATAGATCAAGGTGTATTTATTGATGAATTAAGAGAAATGTCCGGCAAAACAAAAGACGACTTTGATGACTTTGATTTAATTTTACATATTGCTTACGATCAAAAACCTTTGACAAGAAAAGAACGTGCCAACAATGTAAAAAAGCGTGATTATCTTCATAAGTATTCAGAGGCTTGTCAAAAAGTGCTTTATGCTCTATTAGAAAAATATCAAGACAGCGGAATAGATGAATTAGAAAATATTCAAGTATTGAAAAATGAACCTTTTAAATCAATGGGAAGTCCAATTAATATAGCAAATTTATTCGGCGGCAAGAATAATTATTTTGAAGCAATTAGAGAACTTAAAAGACTAATTTACAAGGCGGCGTAATTAAATGAGTTTAGGAAATTTCGTTAAAACCTTACAAAATATAATGCGTGGTGACAGCGGAATTAACGGCGATGCACAACGTATTGAGCAAATGACGTGGATGTTATTCTTAAAAATCTATGACAAACAAGAAGAAAGTTGGGAATTTGAAGAGGATAATTATCAATCTATTATTCCTGAAGAATTACGTTGGAAAAATTGGGCAGTTGACAAAAAAGATGCTGTATCTTTAACCGGTGATGCTCTCTTGAATTTTGTTAATAACAAATTATTTCCGACTTTAAAAAACTTGCCGATAAATCCGGATACACCTATGAAAAAATCCGTTGTTCAATTAGTATTTCAAGATATAAATCAATATATGAAAGACGGAACTTTATTGCGTCAAGTTGTAAATGAAATTGACAAAGTAGTTATTGATAAATCGTCTGATCGTCATATTTTTGGTGAGATTTACGAAACAATTTTAAAAAGTTTGCAAAGTGCAGGAAATGCCGGTGAATTTTATACTCCTCGTGCTGTGACTGATTTTATTATAGATCGAATTGATCCAAAACTTGGTGAAGTTGTGGCTGATTTTGCTTGCGGCACAGGCGGATTTTTAACTTCAACATTAAACGCTCTTGAAAAGCAAATTAAAACCGCTCACGACAGAGAAATTTTTAATAAAAGTATTTATGGAATTGAGAAAAAGCCTTTGCCTTATCTGTTAGCTATAACTAATATACTATTGCACGGCATTGACAGCCCGAATATTTTTCACGGAAATTCTTTAGAACGTAATATAACTGAGATCAAAGAATCTGAAAAATTTTCTGTTATCGTGATGAATCCACCATACGGCGGCACGGAAACAAAGGAAATCAAAATAAATTTTCCGGCAGATTTGCGCAGTAGTGAGACTGCAGATTTATTTATTTCGCTTATTATGTACCGGCTGAAATATGATGGAAGAGCCGCCGTAATTATTCCAGATGGATTTTTGTTCGGCACTGACGGCGCAAAATTAGCAATCAAAAGAAAACTTCTGACGGATTTTAATTTGCATACGATTATCAGACTGCCTCAAAGTGTCTTTTCTCCATACACTTCAATAACTACAAATATTTTATTCTTTGACAAGACTGACAAGACAAAAAATATTTGGTTCTATCGTGTTGATATGCCTGACGGTTATAAACATTTTTCTAAAACTAAGCCAATGAAGTTGGAACATTTTGCAAAGTGTCAAGAGTGGTGGAACAATCGACAAATTATCAAAGATGAATTAACTGACACATTCAAAGCAAAAAATTTTTCTGTTGCAGAGATTATCGAAAGAAATTTTGATCTTGATCTCTGTGGTTATCCGTCAGAAGAAGAAAAAATTTTAAATCCTGAAGATACTATTAGAGAATTTCAACAGAAACGAAATCAATTAAATGATAAAATTGATAAACAAATTCAAAAAATATCAGAATTACTAAAAATTTGATTGGAGGAATTAAAAATGACTGCTTTACAACAACAGGCTCATAAAATGATTGATATGATGCCGGAAAGTGTCCTTTTAAATTTAATTCAACTTATGCAATTAGAACAAGAAAAAAAAGAATCCAGAAAAAAAGAATTGCAAGAAATTGAACGTCAAGAACGTGAGATTAAAGCCTTTGGTGAAAGAATGGCTAAAAAATTTGGACTTAAAGAAAATGCTGACGAAATTCAAGAATCAATAGATCGCATTAAAGGTGCTTTGTCTTCTATGAATGAAAGTGATAAAAATAAATCCGTCAAAGAATGGCGTGAAGAAAGGTTGAGAGAAAAATATGCTGAGGATTTTGAGTAAACTATTAGAAACGGAAGAACCTGATAACAATGATGATTGCTGACAAATTAAGAAAATCTATATTACAAACCGCCATTCAAGGCAAATTAACTGAACAATTACCAACTGACGGCAATGCAAGAGACTTGATTGAAAAAATTCGTGTTGAAAAGTTACGGCTTATCAAGGAGAAGAAATTAAAAAAAGAATTTCCATTGCCTACGATTTCTGATAGTGAAATTCCTTTTGATATTCCTGATAATTGGTGTTGGTGTCGTTTAGGTGATATTTGTGAAATTTATACAGGTAACAGTATTTCTGAAACTGAAAAACTTACTAAATATTCGGGACTGAAAATAGGATTTGAATACATTGCTACAAAGGATATTTCATTTTGTAATAAAATTAATTATGACAATGGCGTAAAAATTCCATTTGAAAATAATTTTAAACGTGCTCATAGAAATTCGGTTTTAATGTGTATAGAAGGTGGTAGTGCAGGAAGAAAAATTGCTATTACAGATCGAGAAGTTTGTTTTGGAAATAAACTTTGTAATTTTTATTCAAATATAATTTCTAACAAATATATCTATTATTATTTGCAAAATCCGATCTTCAAAAAAATATTTTATGAAAATTCATCTGGAATGATAGGCGGAGTAAGTATTAAGAAATTAAATTTTATAATTATTTGCTTACCGCCACTCGCTGAACAACTCCGAATCGTTGAAAAATTAGATCAACTTATGACAGAATTGAAAACTCTCGAAGATTATGAAAAAGCTCTTGATCAGTTATAAATTAAAAATTTAATAGCGAATTAATTTTTAATATGATATACTTCAAAATAAAAAATTTTTGGAGGGATCAATTTGATCAGATCAGCGGTAAAATTTTTAGTCGATACAATTATCAGTGAAAAAAATCATTTAACGGCACTTGATACGAAGATCGGTGACGGCGATCACGGCTTAAATATGGCACGAGGTGCAACGGCGGCACTTGAGGCGATTGACGAAGTTGACGAAGAAAATTTGAATGCAAGCACAGCACTTGAAACCGTCGGACAAGCGTTTATTATGAATGTTGGCGGCGCAGCCGGCCCACTTTATGGAACCGGTTTTGTTGATGCTTCTAAAGTTTTAAATAAAAATTCAAAGTTAGATGTTGATACACTTGAAAAAGTTTTTTCTGCGGCGATCGTCGGCATTCAACGTCGTGGTCACGCTAAAAAATCTGATAAAACTATGCTGGATACTTTGATCCCTATTCAAGAATCTTTAAAGCAAAGCATTGAAGACAAAAAAAATCTCGCCGAAGCTCTCGACGAGGCTATGACAGCAGCACGTGAAGGCGTTGAATATACTAAAACGATCGTAGCAAAGCGTGGACGTGCTGCTTATATCGGTGAGCGCAGTATCGGCTTTGAAGATCCCGGAGCTGTTTCATCAATGATAATTTTCCGTGCGTTTTGTCAATTCTTGAAAGATAACGAAATTATTTAATGTTGAGGTGTTAAAATGTTAGTCGAAACAACATTCATTGATACTTTTTGTAATGATTTGCGTGAGATCGGTAAGAGAATTGTTTTCACTAATGGCTGCTTTGATATTCTTCATATCGGTCACATTCGTTATTTAACGGCGGCTAAAGAATTAGGTAAAAAAATTAATGCTCATTTGATCGTTGGTCTCAACTCTGATTCTTCAGTTAAAATGTTGAAAGGTGAAAATCGTCCGATCAATAATGAAGATGATCGTGCTGAAATGTTACTTGCTTTGAAAGCCGTTGATCACGTTGTAATTTTTTCTGATAAAACTGCAGAGGATTTGATCAGAAAGATCAAGCCTGAAATTTACGTTAAAGGCGGCGATTATAATTGGAATAATTTGCCGGAAGCTAAGATCGTTGAAAGTTATGGCGGACGTGTTGAATTTATAAAATTTGTTGACGATCATTCAACTACTAAACTTATTGAAAAGATTAATCGAAATATTAACGGGTGATATTTATGGCTAAACAAAAAACAGGTTTAAAGATCGCTTGTGAAAATAGAAAGGCTCGTCACGATTATTTTATTCACGAAACATTTGAGGCCGGAATTGTTTTGCAAGGCACTGAAGTTAAATCACTTCGAGCCGGACGTGCTAACCTCAAAGACAGTTATGGTGAAGTTAAAAATGGTGAGTTGTTCATTCAAAATTTCCACATAAGCCCTTACGATCACGGAAGTAATTTTTTTAATCACGAACCTTTACGACCGAAAAAATTATTACTTCACAAAGCGGAGATCACAAAACTTTTCAGCAAGACAAGAGAAAAAGGATTTACGATCATACCGCTGAAGATTTATTTTAAACACGGACGAGCGAAAATGGAAATTGCTCTTGCAAGCGGTAAACATACTTATGATAAGCGTCAAGACTTAGCGGCTAAAGCTGTTAAACGTGACGTTGAAAGAGAAATGAGAGATCGACAAAAATTTTAATTCTCATTCATAACGGCTTGAATGTAAATTGCGCATTCGAGTCGTTTTTTTTGTATCTCGCAACCGATCTCATAAGGCTTACGAATATCATCATTAAATAAATCTGCATTTGCGTGACAACCGCCGCTGCAAAAGAATCTCGCCCAACATTCTTTGCACTTCGGTTTATTTAATACGTGCGATTGTCGAAAATAATTAGTAAGATTTTTCGGATCGTCAACGCCGTTGAGAATGTCACCGAGTTTATATTTCTCACGACCAACAAATTGATGACAAGGATAAAGATCACCATTAACGTCAACGGCAAAATATTCGTGACCGGCTCCGCAGCCGCTTAAACGTTTTGCAACGCAAGGACCATTTGATAAATCAACATTAAAGTGAAAAAAGAAAAATCCTTTGCCGATTCGTTGTCGATCAAGATAAGCCGCCGTTAATCGATCATACTCTTCATTGATTCGATCAAGATCGTTTTCAGTAAAGCCTAATGGATTATCTTTTAATACAACCGGTTCAACACTCAAAATATCAAAGCCTTTATCATTGAGATCAAGCACGTCATTTGTAAAATCTAAATTATTTTTCGTGTAAGTGCCTCGCAGATAATAATTTTCACCGTTTCGGCTTTCGATCAACTTCAAAAAATTTTTCAATGCACGATCATAACTGCCGTGACCTGTCGAATCCGGACGCATTGAATCGTGAATTTCTTTTCGTCCGTCAAGGCTCAACACTAACGAAATATTATTTTCGTTAAGCCATTTAATTTTATCGTCGTCTAAAAGCATTCCGTTAGTCGTCAACGTCAATTTAAAAATTTTATTCGTCTCTGCCTCACGTTGACGAACATATTCAGTTACTGCTTTAACCGTTTTGAAGTTGATCAGCGGCTCACCACCGAAAAAATCAATCTCACAATGTCGACGATTCTTTGAATGATCAATTATAAAATCAACAGCTTTTTTGCCGATCTCTTCAGTCATTATTGCACGTTTGCCGCCGTAACTTCCGCCATCGCCAAAACAATATTTACAACGCAAATTGCAATCTTGTGCAACCATTAAGCAAAGCGACTTAACAATTCCACTGTCGGCGAATGTCGGCGGAATATTAATATTAGGTGCAAATAATAATTTTTCATTGATAAGTTCGTGAAGTTCACCTAATGCTTCGTTGAGATCGTCAACGGAATATTTATTTTTAAGATTCGCAACGACTTCAAGATCATTTTTACCGTCGAACGTGTCCATTATATCAAAAATCATTTCGTCGACAATGTGCACTGCGCCGCTATTTATATCAAGTAAAATGTAATCGTCAAATTTTTTAAACTTATGAATTTTATTTTTAAGCAAAAATTTTTCACCTCAGCCATTAAATAATTCAATAGGATTTTTTAAACCCATATCGCGCAGTTGATTTTCAATTTCAGAATAAAAGTTGTTACAGATCAGAATCAAACAGTCTTCATCAATCGTTTTCAACTTTTCCGGCGATTCTACCTTAACGCCGTTTAATTCCGTATTCCACAATTTTTTATTGTTATCGCAAATGAACAGCGGCGGATATTTTTCACCGTAAGCACTCAAATAATTATTACCGGTGTAACCTGCGCCGAAAATAATTCGTGTTGAATATTTTTTCAAAAGTTTTTCAATGCCTATTTGATATGCTAAATAATCTTCAGCGATCGACTTTGAAAGTTGCAGAAGTTTTGATCTTATGATTGGTGAAAATGATTTAGCAGTATCTTCAAATTGCATTGCGATCAAGCCGTCGAAATTGATCGCACGAAGTCCACGAATCAAATTAAAATAATCAGTTCGACAAGCACCTTCATAAACTGAAGTAAACGGCAGCATTGAACTTTCATTTAAACTGTCACAATCTCGAACAATGATCATTTTCAAGCGATCGCCTAAAGCCGTTGCAATTTCATACATATTTTGACCGAAAAGGCTGCAAGTTCCAACGTCCATTGAATAACCAAAAATATTATCGCCTGCATCGTCATTCAATCGATCGATCCATTCAACGATCTCATCAGTCTCCGAACATATTCCACGAAGTCGATCATTTCTATTGCTTTGCTGATTTTCAAGCAAGATCATTAATCCATTAGCTTTAGCGATCTTTGCAAGTTCCAAATAGTGATCGTGATTGAATTTCCAAACGTCATTATTTCCAATACCGGCGGCGATCGGTCGTAAAATAATAAATTTGCAGCCGGCTTTAATCGCAATTTCTAAACT
>JAFUZV010000046.1 GCA_017476425.1 Selenomonadaceae bacterium | reverse complement strand
GACAAGAATAGAAATATCAAAAAATAGATTGGACTTATATTTAAGAGCAGAAGAGGCAATATTAAACGGAGCACAAAGCTACACGATCGGCAATAGAAGTTTAACACGTGCAAATTTATCAGAAATCAGAAAAATGATTGATGATTTGCAAGAAGAAATAGAATCATTAGAAGGCAAGCCGAAAGGCTATACACGGCGAATAGTCTTGATTGATTGATGGTGAAAGAAATGAAAAAGAAAAAATCACGCTCACCAACAAACAGAATTATCAATAGCGGATATTCAAACGGCGGTGCAAGTTTAATTTCAAATGTTTTAAAGTCATATATGCCGCAAATATTATCAGCAAAGTCTGATATAGATATGAATCTTGAAACATTGAGGAATCGTGCGGCTGATTTAGCGATAAATAGTCCATTAGGAGCGGCGGCGATAACAACTTCAGCAAGATCGACGGTCGGCGCAGGTTTAAAAGTCTTTCCTAGATTGAATTATAAATTGTTAGGAATCAGCGCAGATGAAGCAAGAGAATGGTCAAAGAAAACAGCAAGTGAATTTCAGCTATGGTCAAATACGCCGGATTGTGATTATTATCGGCGTAATTCTTTTGGTGATCTTCAATACATAGCATATTCAACATATTTGACTCACGGTGATAGCTTTTGCATATTCAGAAGGAAATCACCGACACCTAGAAATCCCTATACATTAAGACTTCAATTAATTGAAGCAAACAGGGTCAGCAATCCTCAAAATGGTGATGTTATATCTGCGCCGTTATCAGTTGAAAGCGTTTTAACGAACGGGAATAGAATAATAAACGGCGTTGAAGTCGACAAAGACGGCGCGATCGTTGCATATTGGATCAGTAATAAAGTTCCGAACGATATTACAGACATTGACAGAATCAGCGAATGGTCAAGGATAAAAGCATATGGTGAACAAAGCGGAATGCCGAACATATTACAGATCGCAAATGATACCCGTTGCAGTCAATATCGAGGCGTGCCCTATTTAGCCCCTGTGATTGAAACATTGAAACAAGTTACAAGATATACAAATGCAGAATTAATGGCGGCGATCATTAAATCTTTCTTCACGATTTTTTTTATCGGCACTCCAACAAACATAAATAAATTTGAAAATATGTTACCGTCGACATTTGAAGAAGAAGAAAACGATCCGGCTGAGCCTGTTGTCAATCCTGCTGATTATAAACTAGGTCCGGGCACGGTCGGAGCATTGCCGCCGGGTGTCGACGTTAAAGCCATTGACGCTGGGCGATCGCTGTCGACGTTTGATTTATTCATAACACATTTATCAAAGCAAATGGGCGCGGCGTTAGGTCTACCTTATGAAGTGCTGATGAAAACCTTTCAATCTAGCTATAGTGCGTCAAGAGCAGCATTATTACAAGCGTATGATGAATTTAGACTGCGCCGAACTTGGTTTATCCGTGATTTTTGCAAGCCGGTTTATAATGCTTTTCTGTTTGAGGCGGTGGCGATCGGTCGAATAGAGGCGAAAGGCTTTTTTGATGATCCATTAAAACAAATGCTATGGAGCGATGCAGAATTTTTCGGCCCGACAACTTCATTGCTTGATCCTGTAAAAGAAGCACAAGGAGCAGCAAAAAGGCTTGAATTAGGCTTGACAACGCACGAACAAGAGGCAATGGAAATGAACGGATCAGACTATATTGAAAATCTAGAAATATTATCACGAGAACGGCAATTAATAAAAGAATTAACACCGCTGAATGAGGAAAATGCAAATGTTGAATAAGATATTTAATGAAGATTGTTTGATCGGAATGCAGAAAATCCCTGACGGATCAATAGATATGATTTTAGCAGATTTACCTTTTGGAATTACGGACGCAAAACACGATGTAAAAATACCATTGTTGCCGCTATGGTCTGAATATAAGCGAATCATAAAGCCGAACGGCGCAATTTTATTATTTGGCGTTGGAATATTTTGCGCTGAATTGATGATTAGCAATCCGAAAATGTATAAATATGAATGGATCTGGGAGAAAAATAATGCAACGGGTTTTTTATTCAGCAAGTCAAGGCCATTAAGAGCGCACGAAAATATTTTAGTTTTTTACAAAAAGCCGCCGACATATAATCCTCAATTCGTCGAAGGTAAACCATACACGAAATATAGAAAAAAATTGAACACTGAAAATTATATCATTCGGAAAAATTTTATTTGTGAAAATGATGGCAAAAGATATCCGCGATCGGTTTTGAGATATAAAACTGTTAATGCTAGTGGTAAAGGTCATACAGTACACCCGACACAAAAGCCGGTTGATTTGTTGGAATATCTGATAAAAACCTACACCAACGAAGGCGAAACAGTATTAGATAACTGCATCGGCTCAGGATCAACGGCGGTAGCTTGTGTTAATACTAATCGCAATTTCATAGGATTTGAAACAGTCGAAAAGTATTGTGAAATAGCAAGAAAACGAATTGAAGAAGCACTGAAGTTAAAGCAATGAGGCTTGAATTGTAATGACAGAAAAATTATTGCATTATTATCAGCAGTTGCATAAAGAATATTTCAAACAAAGAGGCTGGAATGGTGAAAGTTGGTTAATAGCGTGGCGGCTCGTGAAGAAGTCGAAAGATGATGAAACTCTAATGCAATACATAATGACATTATTAGATAATTTAACACCGACAGCAAAAAGTGAAGAAATCAGAAAAGAATTGAGGCTGATGATAAATGATTGAAAGGTCAAAAATAATTGAAAGAATAGAATACTTGAAAAGTATATCACCAGCAGGTGCTGACAATGAATTGAGTCAATTATTATCAGCGGTCGAAGGCTATTTTAAAAGAGATACAGACTTTGAAATATTAGTGCGTCGAACAATATTGCGGGTCGTAAGTGATTTTTTCAGTCGAAGTCTAATAGTTGAATATCCTGAAAGACTGCCGGAATTGTCAACAGATTATCCGCCGGGCTATGAAGATGTAACAGAAATATTCGGTGGTGAAGTATTTAGCGAAATAATAACAATCAGCGATAATGAATTTCGATCGGCATTTCAGACAGAAACAGTATCAAGCGGCGGAGCGACAACGACAACATACACTAACAGTTATATCACGAAATGGATCAGTGAAATGAGTGCAAAGGCGGCTGATGAAACAAAAGCATTAGAAAAGATCGGCGAATTTTGCATAATATGTAATGAAGAAAGAGCATTAGCCTTGATATTTGAAGAACTAGGAAGAATCGAACAACCATATAATCAGAAGAAAAGAGAATTAGCACGAAAAATATATTTAAAAAGAGGCTATGACTGGGTAATTATTACATTTGACTTGAAAGTGTTTGAACCGCATTATTTGCCGGAGTTGAGGTGAAGAAATGAGTAAAAAATTTTGGAATTTATCAAATGAAACAGCTGAAATATTAATTTATGGTCAAATATCAGATGAATCTTGGTATGAAGATGAGATAACGCCGAAAAAATTTGCAGAAGATTTAAAGACGTTCGGCGGCGCAGATTTAACAGTTAGAATCAATTCACAAGGCGGTGATGTCTTTGCAGCGCAGGCGATTTACAATCAATTAAAGTCATATAGCGGCGTTGTCAATGTTGTTATTGATGGAATATGTGCAAGTGCAGCAACAATTATAGCCTGCGCCGGTGATAAAGTAACAATGCCGGTTAATAGCATTTTTATGATACATAATCCGTCAACAATAATGCTTGGTGCGTATGACTCAATGGAATTAGAGAAAATCAGCAAAGCATTAGCAACAATCAAGCAGACAATAATAAACGTCTATCAAAGTAAAAATAATAATTTCAATGCAAAAAAGTTATCAAATATGATGGACGATGAAACCTATTTAACAGCTGAAGAGGCTAAAAATTATGGTTTTGTAGACGAAATCAGCGGTGAAAAATTGAAGTTAGAAGATCGCAATGGAAAAATATTTATTAATTCATTAGCGATTGATACAAAATATTTGAAAAAAACTGCTGAATTTGAAAATATAATCAAACGAAAGGTGAGCAAAATGGATGAGAAAACATTATTTCAGAATTTCAAAAATTGGTTATCAAAAATGACAAATGACAATGAAGTTGACGCAGTCGAAGGATCAGAAATTGAAAAGGCAAAAGCCGCCGAACGTCAGCGAATGATCGCGTTAGACAGCTTGAAAACAGGCAATGAAATAATTGACAAATACATAGAGGCGGCGAAAGTGCAAGGTGAAAGCGCAGAAAAAGCCGAGTATTACGTCAACAAAATGACTGAAGCAATGAAAACGCAGAATAGCGGAATTGATGAATTAAGAAAATTTGTTGCTGATAATCTGAAAAGCGGCGCAGAAGGTATCAAAAATAATTTAGCAGAAGAGCCGAACGATAAAGAACAGGCAATAAATGAGATGGTCAAATTTATGAATCAGAATAGAGGTGCAAGAAAATGAGTAAACATTATCAGTCAATCGAAAATGCTATTGAATATGATGAATTGATCGGCGGCGGTGAAATTCCGATCTTAAATGCAAATGTAACAATCAAAGGCGGCGACGCAATAAAGCGCGGGACGCTGATGTCAATCAGCAGTGATAACACAATAGCAAAGACGGCTAAAGGCGGCGTAGCAGATTATATTCTGCAAGAGGATATAGAGGCAACGAGTGAAACGACGGTGATCGGCACGGTCTATATCAGCGGACGCTTTAACCGTGAAAAAATAATTGTTGCAAATGGTGATAGTGTTGAATCACACGAACAAGAATTGCGAATGAGAAATATTTATTTAACAAGTCTTAAGTAAGAGGTGAAAAGAAATGCCGTTAATTGAATACAATGACACAATCAGCTTAATGAAAGCGATGGAAAGAGTAAAACCGCCTGCAAGGTTTTTACTTGATACTTTTTTTCCGAAAATTGATCCTATCGTGCCGTCAAGTAAAATAATGCTTGAATACAGAGAAGGTCGAAGGAAATTAGCTCCGTTTATTGTCAAAGGCAGTAAAGGAGTAAATATTAAACGTGATACTTCACATATGGAAATTTACGCACCGCCGATGGTAGGTCCACGCCGAGTGATTAATCCTGAAGATATAGAGCAAAGATCATTCGGCGAAACGATTTACAGCACAATGACACCTGCACAAAGAGCGGCGCAATTACAAGCGCACGATTTGATCGATTTGCAAGACGAGATCATAAATCGCAAAAATAAAATGGCGGCTGATATCTTGACAACCGGCAAATGTGAAATCAAAGGCTTTGCAGATGATGGCAAAACAGAATTGATTGACGTTATCGAATTTAACAGATGGAATCAAAAAATAATTCCAACAACGAAATGGGATCAAGCCGGAGCAACGATTTACAGCGATATTAAAAATGCAAGTGAAATGATACAAGAGAAAACCGGAATGATCCCGACTCTTATGGTCTGCGGAAAAAATATTGAACAATATCTGATCAACAACACTGAAATATCAAAATGGTTAATGATCCCTAATCGTGATAATTTAGCAATGATGACAATAGCGCCGCGTTATGAAAGCCCTGCAATTCGCAGAATTGGTCTTTTGACTTCATTAAATCTTGAAATGTATGCTTATAATGAAGTGTATGAAGATGATGATGGACAAATTAAATCATTTATCGGTGCTGATGATGTAATTATTGGAATTGGCGGCACGGGTCGACAAATTCACGGTGCAGTGACGTTGCTTAATGATGCCGGAAATAGTTACAATACCTTTTTGGGTGAATATGTGCCTTATTATCACGGAGATAAAACTAATCAAACAATATCCTTGACAATGTATAGCAGATTTTTACTTTGCCCGACTTGGAGTGATGAATGGGCAACGATTAAAGCGAAAGGTGAATGAAGATGAAAACA
Source organism: Selenomonadaceae bacterium (assembly GCA_017476425.1). GTDB lineage: Bacteria > Bacillota > Negativicutes > Selenomonadales > Selenomonadaceae > Quinella. The sequence continues at coordinate 8,390 of JAFUZV010000046.1, read as the reverse complement.
TTGACGATACATAAAGCATTGATGAAAATTGAAGAACTATTGAAAATTCAAAATATGGATCATATTTTCATTGAAGTAGAAAAAGACGGGATAAAAATCAGTTCAAATTTCGTAGTAAAAGATGTCGAAGAATCGGAGGCACTCGGCGATGAAGATTAAAATTAATCGTTATATGCTTTCGTATGAAGGCAAGATTTACAAAGCCGGTGATGAGGTCGAAATTCAAGACTCAAATTTAGCTAAAAAACTTGTTGCACAATCGAAAGGCAATTTTGAAATTCTTCATAGCGATCATTCAGAAAAAGAAACGTCTGAAATTAGCGGCTTGCCTGAAGTTGATCCTGCAGAAATGATTGACAACGGCAAAAGAGGTAAAAAATGAGTGCGTTCACGGATCAAGTTGACGGTGATGTCAGCTTGATCTTTTTAAATAGTGAAGAATTTGCAGAAGTGCACAATTTAAACGGCGTTGAATGCGTTTGCATAATACAAAGCCCGACAACACAAGAAAAAATCTTGACGGCTGATAAATATAGCGGTTATGAAGGTATTCACGGTGAAATTTTAATAGTGCACGTCAAACAATCAGAACTTGAAGAATTGCCGGAGGAGCGAATGCCGATCGAAGGTCAAATATTTAAAGTTGACGAGGCGATCTATCAAGTTGAAAGTTGTACAGCTGAAATAGGTCTGTTGACAATAACATTAACAGGGAATATCGGAGGCTGAAAATGATAGAAATAAAATTAGACAGCGGTCAACTTCATTCAGCTGAATTGAAGTTAGCAATGTTGAGTAAAGACATTGCGCCGGTATTAAGAAGATCGGCGAAAAGAGCGGCAACGCACGCAAAAAAGATCGGTAGTCAACGGGTGAGATCGGTTTATACGATTGATGGAAGTTTAAAAGCAGGATTTAAAGGAATCCGAACGCTTGGAATGGGTGCGGAATTGTTAATAGCAAGTCCGAGAAAATCAGTACAACATTACAAAGCAAAACAAAATCGGCGCGGCGTTTATGTATCAATTAAAAGAGGCGGCGGCAATATTGTAAGTCGATCATTTGCAAATAACGGGACTTTTTTTCAGCGATTAGGTCGATCGCGTTTACCGATCAAAGCGTTATACGGTCCGGCAGTGCCTCAGCTGTTTGAAAATCCTGCAATACAAACAGAGATAGAACAGGCGGCATTGAAAAAGTATGAAGAACGAGTGGCGCACGAGTTAGAGCGAATGATCGGAGGCTGAATTAATGACACCGTTTAATTGTGCAGTAGAAATAGCAGACTTTTTAAAAGGCGTGTTAGATGTTGGAAATGGTCAAATTTATGCAGGCTTTTTACCGAAAATTGATAAAGTCAAAGACGCTAATAAACGATGTCCGGCGATCGCAGTAAGAGCGGTGCAAGTTGAAGATAACAAAGAACATTCAACGGTCGACATAGCAATTTATATTTTGACATATGATGATGATATGAAATTTGGAAGTGAAAGCCTGTATCATATCATTGAAAAAATCAGATATGAATTGTTGACGAATAATCCTATAAATGATAGATGGCTGATAGATTTAAAAGACAATTCATTTATTGAGGATATACCCGACGAACAACCTTATCCGTTTTATTGGTCTGCAATACAATTCACGGTTAAAATTCCTCAACCGTCAAATAAGAAAATAATTAATTTAATGACGAGGTGATTAAATGCAAACAGTAATTTATATCGGTCCGAACGTCAAAGGCACTATTTTAAGACAATTCACGGCATTCATTGACGGAATACCGAAAGAATATCAAACACATAAGATTTATAAAAATTTGTTCGTGCCGGTTGAAAATTTAGAATCAGCATTAATTCAGCTGAATCAAAAAGGCACGAAGATAAACACATTTTATAAACAAGCAAGAGGTGACAAATAATGTTTTTTCACGGAGTAAAAGCAAGTGAAATTAGTACAGACATAATTTCGACAATCGAAACAACAGCGGGCTTGCCTGTAATTGTAGGGACTGCGCCGGTAAATTTGACGGAAAATCCTTTATCAAATGTAAATAAACCGGTGCTTTGTAATTCATTTGATGAATTTGTGGCGGCTTTCGGTTATAGTGATAACTGGGATAAATATACACTTTGCGAAGCGGCTTATTCAGAATTTATGTTGTATGGTGTAAAACCTGCAGTATTTATCAATGTGCTTGATCCTGCAAGTCATAAAATGACAATTAGCGGCTCAATGTATAATGTAACAAATGACTTAGTTGAAATTGATAATGATGCGTTGCTTAATAGTTTTATCGTCAAAGAAAATTCATATTCAACGGTGGCGGCAATAAAAAACACTGATTATACACTTGCATTTGATACTGAAGGCAAAGCGATAATCAGCATAGTTAGCGGCGGAAGTCTAGACGGCAAAACTTCAATTTATATTTCATACGATCGTTTAAATCCTTCTGCAGTTACGTATCAAGACATAATCGGCGGCGTGAATACGAACGGTGAAACGAAAGGACTTGAATTAGTCAACACGATTTATACAATGTTTGGAATGATACCCGGAATAATTGCCGCACCCGGTTGGTCTGAAAATCCTACTGTAGCAACGGTGATGAAAGCGAAAGCCTCAACACTTAGCAGTCTTTTTAAATGTATCTGTTTAACTGATGTAAATACTTCACAAGTAAGAAATTATCAAAATGTCTATACTTGGAAAAATAGCAACAATTATACAGGAGCGAATCAAATTGTTTGTTGGCCGTGCGTTCGTAATGGTGAACAAATTTATCATATGTCAACACATTTGATGGGCGTGATCGGCGCAATGGACGCGGATAATGATGATATACCATATATGAGTCCGTCAAATCATACTTTGCAGGCAACGGGTTTATGTTTGAAAGATGGTACAGAAATTTTATTGTCATTAGATCAAGCGAATATTTTAAACAGTCAAGGAATCGTAACAGGATTGAATTTTAGCGGCGGCTTTAAAATTTGGGGCAATAGACTCGCGGCTTTTCCGAGTAGTAGCGATCCAAAAGATATTTTTATTTGCTGTCGACGAATGCTAGACTGGCAGCAGAAAACATTTATCTTGAATTATTGGCAAAGAGTCGACGCACCATTAATTCCTAGAGTGATTAGATCGATAGTCGACAGTGAATCAATCAGACTGAATGGACTAGTAGCACGAGGATATTTAATCGCGGCTGAAATTCAATTTAATGAAGATGAAAATCCGACAACAGATTTATTAGCCGGAAAAGTGAAATTGCATACAAAGTTGACTTGCCCGGTGCCTGCTGAAGAAATTGAGGAAATTGTAGAATATGATGCGTCGGCTTATTCATTGTTGTTTGAATGAGGTATGAAATTTGGACGAAAAAATTAAACAACTGTATGAAATGAGAATAGCAAGCAAAAAAAGCAGTGCAATTCAGAAGAAGTTGACAGAAGAAATAACCGACTTCTTGATAGGTCAAGGCTTAAGTGAATATATGACAGCAGAAGGCTTGACAGCAAAAATTGTTGAAACGATGACAGAATCAGTTGACAAAAAATTATTGAAAGAATACCCGGAAATATGGGCAGAAGTGAAAAATGAAAAATTCGGTCAAAAATTATTAATAGTATAATTAATTTAAAAGACGACGCAAAAAAGGAAATTCAGAATCGGACTGCATTTCTTTAATTTCGATAGCGGCGATCAATGCCTCGTCTTCTGATATGTGTCGTTTTTTCTGAATAATATCAGCAAGTTTAAAAACTTCTTTGACCAGTTTAACAAGAGAAATATTTTTGATTTTTGGCGTTTTAGATTGAACAGGCTGATCAATTTCATTGCTTTGACGATAAGAAGAATTTTTGCGAATTTCCGGCATAATTTTTTCAGTGAAGAATTTTTGAAAATTAATTGCCTTTTCAGTTCGTGCCGTTTGCATTGCTAAAGCATAAAAAACTGATTCGGGAATAAAAGTGGCTTTGTTAAAGGTTTTACCAAAGGTTTGGTAATCGTTGATTTGACGCAGTTTTTTGCGGATACTATACCAACGGACAAATTCTTTACCGTTTTGGGTCTGCGTAATGCCGAGAGCAAAGGCAATATCACGCAAATTGAAAAAAGCAGTTCCGTTTTCGTCAATATAGCAACGCAGATCGTAGATTGTAAAATTTTCATTGGGTTTAGTTGAAAATTGATCAGCAGAATAAAAACCTGTTTTACGGATTGACGGCAGGACTTCGTGAGTGATCCAACGTTTAAAGGCTTTAGCCTCCGGCTTTCGACTGCCGAGAATCAAATTGTAAAGTCCAGATTCATTGACACAGTTTGTTTCACCTTGACGACCTAAGTTCAACTTAGCCCGTTCATCTTCATCAAGTCTATCAATCGCCATTGTTGGATTAGTTAAATCAAGAGCTTTGCAAACGTCGACGGCTACAAAGTAAGTTTCACCGTCTTGGCTGATAACTCGAACATTAGCATTGATCTCTTCATTTGTGAAAGTTTGAAGAGAATTAGACAAAGTTGTTTCCATAAAAAAAACCTACCTTTCTTGACAAAGCGCAGTAAAGGCGGTAAAATGGGTATAAGAAAAGAACCGCCGAGACGTGCGCTATTTGAATTTGTTTATACTATCATTTTAGCACTGGCGGCTTTTTTCGTCAATAAATGTAAAAAAATAAAAGTCGGAGCGATCCGGCTTTTTTAATTAAGGAGATGATTTAATGGCAACAAATATGGTCAATGAAATGATCAATGACTGGCGGGTGTATGAAGAAGGCAAAGACAATTTCATAGGTGCAACGAGTATAGAGGTCAGCGGTCTTTCAACTAAAACTGCAGATATAAGCGGAATAGGTTTAGCCGGTGAAATTTCCGCACCTGTCGAAGGTCATTTTGAAAGTATTGAAGTGAAGATCAACTGGCGAGTTCCAACACAAAAGGCGATCGTAATAACCGGTGGTCAAACTATTGCACTTGAAATTTACGGTGCAATTCAAAATTTTGACGGCGGCGAATCAAAACATATTTATCAGCAGTTGAAAATTACAGTAAGAGGTTGCGGCAAAAATTACGAAGGCGGCACGCTTGAGGCAATGAATACAACTGACAGCGCAAATACAATCGAGGCGCATTATTTGAAATATGAAGTCGACGGAAAAGAAACATTAGTGATCGACAAATATAATTACGTTTTCAGAGTCAACGGAAAAGACTTTATGGAATCGATCCGCCGAACGATCGGAATGAATTAACGGAGGCTGAAAAAGATGAATGAATTAGAAATGACAACAGAAATTATTGATGATGATAATGTTATTCGACTTGTAAAGCCGATCGGTGATAGAAATGAATTGATCTTTGACTTTGAAAAAATCAATGGTCGAACGCTGTTGCAATGTGAAAAAGTTGCAAGGCAAGAAGATGCCGGAATGTTAATCCCTGCACTTTCAACGGTGTTTCAAGCAGTCGTAGCAGGTAAAGCACTTGGAATGAAATATGATGACATTATCAATTTATCTGCGCCGGACTTCATTGCAGTAACTCAAAAAGTAAGTCGTTTTTTAAACAATGTGGGCAAGTCGAAAATATAAGATTATCAGCTATGAGGCTTGCAAAATATACAAAAACGCCGGTCGGTTATTATTTAGAATTGCCGATCGGCGAATTTTACGAGTGGATCAAAGTAATGAATGAAGAAATTAAACGAGAAACAAGAGAATTAGAGAAGATCAAGAAGAAACGGAGGTGAAAAAATGGCAGGTCGTGTATTGGAATTAGCTTTAAAAATCAAAGGAAAATTAGAATCTTCATATCCTGAATCATTAAGGCAAGCATTAGCGAAAGCAAAAGCACTAGAAGGGAAATATGGAACATTAGCAAACAAAATCAGACAGGCGCAAAATGTATCAAATGCAAACGGCAACAATAAATATCTGCAAGAACAAACGCAGTTGATCAATAAATTAGCCGGCTTGAATGCCTTGAAAGAACAATCAGCACAATATGCGGCCTTGAAAAATAATCAAGCATTATCGAATCAAAAATTTGCAGAGGCGAAAAATAAAGTCAAAGAGTTAGGTGGTCAATATCAGCAAGCGCAAATGGCAATGAGTCAACTCAAAGCAAGACAACAAGAAGTAAAAATAACGCTTGATCAATCGCAGAAGGCAACGAACAAATATAAAAATGAATTGCAAGGTCTAAAATCATTGCGATCTAAAATGGAAACTGAGGCGGCAGCGTCCGGCAAGTCGAAAAATGATCTAAAACTCAACGAACAATATAAACAGATACAAAATCAGATCAAGCAGACTGCAGAAGCATTGAGGCAATCGCAATCAGCAACCAAAACGGCGCAATCTGATTATAGAATTTTGTCTAGTGGCGTTCGTCAAGCTGAAAGTGAATTGCAACGATTTGGCGCGGCGTTTGCAAAAGCGAAAAGCGATGCAAAAGGTTTAGGGTCTTCATTAGCTAATGAGTTGTCAACGATGAAACAATTACAGTCGACGCTTAACGCCGCCGGTTATTCAACTCAAAATTTCGGAGCAAGTCAACTGAAATTGCGAACGGAAATAGCGCAGGCAACAGCGGAAATGCAGAAGCAAGCGGCGGCACAAGCTAAAATGCAACAAATCCGGCAAAAGTCAATGAATTTTGACAACGCAAAAAATAATTTGACTTCAGCAGTGTCAACAGCTCAGCAATTAGCCGAACCATTAACAAGTGCGATAGATAAAGCAATGACATTTGAACACGCAATGAGCAAAGTAAAAGCATTGACACAAGGCGAAAATATTCGCAATGGAAATTTTAAGCAAGTTGAAGCCGATATGCAAACATTAGAGGCGCAGGCAAAACAACTCGGAGCAACGACGCAATTTACAATGACACAAGCGGCGGATGCAATGGGTTTTCTTGGAATGGCAGGCTGGAAAACAACGCAAATAACAAACGCAATGCCTGGAATGCTTAATTTAGCGGCGGCAAGCGGCAGCGATCTAGCACGAACGGCGGATATTGTATCAGATAATATGACAGCAATGGGATTGACAGCCGGTCAAATGGTACGAACAGGCAAGAATTTAGATAAACAAGTTGAAGCCTCACAACATTTTATGGACGTTTACGCTTATGCAATGAGTAACTCAAATGTGAATCTTGAAACATTAGGCGAAACGATGAAATATGCTGCGCCGATCGCAAATGCTTATGGTGCAAGCCTTGAAGATACAGCTGCAATGACAATGATAATGGGTAATGCAGGAATTAAAGGATCAATGGCAGGTACAGCATTAAGAATGGGTCTATTGAGGTTATCGGGTCCGCCTAAAAAAGCAACAAAAGAAATGGACGCACTTGGAATATCAATGTCAGATGCTACAAAAATGGCGTATGAAACACAAGCGCAATTACAAGCACTTGGAATACATTTAGATGAAAACGCGCCACCGGCTGATAAAATGAATCAAGTACTAATGCAGTTGTCAACCAAAATGCAAGGATTATCACGAGATGAAAAATTAGCGGCGGTCGGTGCAATATTCGGAGCGAATGCGGCAAGCGGCTGGGTTAATATTCTTTCACAAGGTCCGGAAGCCTTTCAAAATTACCGAAATGCCTTGCGTGATTGTGATGGCTATGCAAAACAAATGGCTTATACAATGAATGACGACGCAAGAGGATCAATGATCGCTTTTCAATCAGCAGTTGAGGCAGTGCAAGTTAATTTCGGTCAAGCGTTTTTAGGCTCATTGCGAAGTGTACTTGAAACGATAACGCCGGTTATAACGTCAATAGCAAAATGGATAACTAAAAATCAAGAATTAGCGGTGGTTATCGGCGGAACAGCGGCGGCTTTAATAGCATTAGCAGTGGCGATCGCGGCTTTCGGCGCAATTTCAGCGGGTATGACTTACGCAATAACGACGATACAAACTGCAATGCTAGCATTGCGATCAATAACAATTTCGTCAATGTTCAGTATGATAACTTCAATGCTGCCTGTAATAGCGGTCGTTGCATTGATCGCGGCGGCGGCTTATCTGATTTATCAAAATTGGTCGACTGTAGGTCCATATTTACAAAGTTTATGGAATACTATTAGCGGCGCAGTTCAAACAGCGTGGTCAACAATTCAACCTGCGATAAGTCAAATATCAACGGCGTTTCAAACATTAATGACTTCGATCGGCGGCAGTCAAAGCATAGTATCATTATTGATCGGTGGCTTTGCAACACTCGGCACGGCAATCGCAGGAATTTTAGCAACAGTTATCACGACAGCGGCAAATTTCGTAGCAATGATAATCGGAGTATTAGGCGGTATCACGACATTTATTACCGGCGTTTTGGCGGCTGATTGGTCGACAGCGTGGCAAGGT
>JAFUZV010000045.1 GCA_017476425.1 Selenomonadaceae bacterium | reverse complement strand
ATTCCTCTTCGTTGGAAATCAATTTTTGTGACTAATTGTCGTCGGCTCGGCTTTGAACCTAAAATTATGTGTATTTCTGATAGTATCGTCCAAAATCTTATAATGGTGAAAATGAATTTAGGAATTTCAATGGTGCCAATGTCGTCGAAAACTCTTTTGACTGACGGCGATTTAATTTATAAGCTTCTCATACAACCGGAAATGACTACTCATACTGTAATGGCGTGGCTTAAAAATCAAACTCTTTCAACCAGTTGTATGAATTTAATCACACTCTTTGAAAAAATGTTTATGTCGAAGAATTGATCAAATATATAACAGAATAAATTTTAATAAAAAAGCCGCAGGACTTCAAAATTAATCTTGCGGCTTTTCGTTTTCTTAGAATTAAATTTTATTTTCTGTTCCATTTATCAAGCGTCTGATATTATCTTTGTGACGAAGAACAATCAAAGTTGCGGCGAAAGTTCCGAACGATAAAAACTCAAGTGGATAATGAAAACTTATTGCTAAAATCGGCACTAAAATCGATGCAACGATAGATCCGAGTGAAACGTAACGAGTGATTAAAACGATCACAAGCCAAACTATAAAGACAATCGCTGCGACTTTCGGCATCATCATTGAAATAACTCCTAAACCTGTTGCAACGGCTTTACCGCCTTGAAATTGTATGAAAATTGAAAGCGTATGACCTACGATAGCAAAAAATGCAGCGGCGACCATTGCTAACGGTGTTGCTAAAAATATTTCTGCAAGATATACGGCGATAAATCCTTTCAAAAAATCCATTGCAAAGATCAAAAGTCCTGCTGATTTTCCGATCACTCTCCAAGCATTCGTTGCGCCGATATTTCCGCTACCGTGTTGACGAAGATCGACATTCCAAAAAAGTTTTCCAAAAATTAAACCGTTCGGAATTGCTCCGAGAAAATAACTTACAATTAAAATTATTATCAATGTCATAATGTCACCTCAGAAAATTTTTAAATCATTTTAGCACTGAAAAATTTTTTAGGCAATAAAAAAACGCCGATATATAAATCGTCGACGTTTTAAATTTAATTAGAATCTCAACGAAGTTTTCAATTTTTTTAAATCAATGTCAGTTGCAATATCAGGATTCTTGCGAAGAAAATTTTGATCCTTTTCATCAGCGATTGTAAATTTTTTTAATCGACGCGCTTTAGCAAGACACTTTCTAGCAAATTTCGGATCACTGATCGGATCGTTGATCGTTAGACTTACACAAGAGACCGCCGGTTGTCTGCCACGATTTGCAATGAAATTTAAATGCAATTCAATTTGCGGCTCATCTTCACCGGTCGTGTAATAAACGCCGCTTTTTTGAGTGTAAGGATCAACGACAGCAAAAAGAATATCCATTAACATTGAAAGATCCATTTTCTTAGGATTAAATTCAATTTCGACACCTTCAATATTAATTTCGTCCGCTGAATCAATATAACCGGCAGTAACTTTCAAAACGCCCGGCACATCGTTAAAAACTTCTTGAAGTTCGTGAAAATCTCCACCGCTGAAATAAATTTTTTTCGTGTACATAAACAATCAAAACCTCTCAGCCCTAAGCCCTTCGACCTTAGCCCTATATTTTAAATTGTCCGATAGCTGTTTGCATGTCCATAGCAAGATTTGCTAATGCTTGAGATGCCGCTGCGATCTCTTCATTTGATGCTGATTGTGTTTCAGTTTGCGATGAGATCGACTGCGTTTTTTCGTCAGTTGCACGGCTTGCTTTGTCGATCGCCTCAGTTGCTGAAACAATTCCAGCCGCACCATCAGAAACAGTTTTAACAGATTGATTGATTCCGGCGATCTCTTCTTTGATACCGTCAACCATTTTCATAATCTCTTGGAATTGAATACCAACTTCACGGACTGCATTTGTCCCGGCTTTAACGTCTTCTGTTCCACTCTTCATTGATTGTACTGCCTCTTCGGTTGACGTTTGAATTGATTCGATTCTTGCACGAATTTGTTCAGCTGATTCTTGTGACGCTGTTGCAAGTTTTCTAACTTCTTCTGAAACGACTGCAAAGCCTCTACCATGCTCACCAGCTCTTGCCGCCTCGATCGCCGCATTCAATGCAAGCAAATTCGTTTGATCAGCAATTCCACTAATCGCCTCAACGATCTGACCGATCTGTTTAGAACTTTCACCGAGTTTTTCAACTACTTCCGCCGCTGCAAGTACTGATTTTTCAATGCTGT
>JAFUZV010000044.1 GCA_017476425.1 Selenomonadaceae bacterium | reverse complement strand
CTTTTCCCATTTTCTTTTTCTCATTCCGACAAACAGTGACTTTATTATTTCCCATTGTTCGACCGTTAAATCTGTTTCATATTTTTTTCTCATAATATATCAATTATACCACAAATCATTACTATGAACACATATTCTAAAAATAAGAGACTGAAACGATCTTTCAGCCTCTGAGAAAATTTTTAACCGAGATCGCCTTTTTCCTTAATGTAATTGATAAGTCCGCCGGCTTGTGCGATCTCTTGAACAAAACCCGGTAATGGATGCGAATGGAAAATTTCGCCGGTTGTAACGTCTTCAATAGTTCCAGTCGATGTGTCTATTTTAAGGACATCATCAGCTTTTATTTTGTCAACGTCATCACCGATCTCAAGCAATGGTAAACCAATATTAATTCCATTGCGATAAAAAATTCTTGCAAAACTTGCAGCGATCACAACCGGAATGCCGGACGCTTTGATCGCAACAGGTGCATGTTCACGACTTGATCCGCAGCCAAAATTTTTTCCGCCGACCATAATATCACCGGCTTTAACATTCTTTGCAAAACTTTCATCAATATCAACCATACAATGTTTAGCAAGTTCAGCAGGATCAAACGTATTTAAATATCTCGCCGGAATGATAACGTCAGTATCAATGTTATCACCATATCTCCAAACTTTTCCTTCAACTTTCATTTAATTCACCTCATAAATATTTTATCACGTCAAAATTTTTAACGCAAATTTTTTTATTGACAAAATATATTTACGCAATTAAAATTAAATTGTCGTTAAATTAATTGAAAATTTTTTTATTGAAAGGTTGATGCTTATGAAGTTGTTAAATAAAAAATTTATAATTGCCACTCTAATTGCAAGTACAATTTCAATTAGTAGCATTGTCGATAATAATTTTGTTCAAGCAGAAAATTTGAATAACAATCAAAAGCAAACTCAACAAAATGATCAACGAAGGCATCATCAACCGCCGAAATTTGACGTTAATAAAATCGCTAAAGAAGTCGCCGAAGATTATGGTGTCAAAGAAAGCGAAGTCCTCAAAGCTCTTAACGACAAGAGACATTTAGACGACATTTATCACGCTGCATTGCTTGCAAAGATCAGCGGAAAATCTTTTCAAAAAGTGATTTCAATGAAAACTGATTGGTTTGACGTTGAAAAGTCGCTTGGAATTAATGAGGATCAAATTCACAATGCCAGAGAAGAAATGTTGATTCGTGATATTTCAATTAATGCTAGTATCAGCGAAGACAGAGTTAAAAAACTTTTAGACGATCATTATCATCCACGTGATATAAGTATTGCAGGTCGTTTAGCTAAAGCGTCTAATAAAGATATTCAAGCTGTCTTAGATATGAAAAAAATCAATCAGCGTTGGTTTGACATTGCAAAAGTATTAGGTGTTTCTGAAGAATTAGTAAAACCACACGGACATTTTGAAGAAGATGATCAAGCTCCGCCACCGCCAGAAGAAAATTAATTAATCACTTTGCAGGAGGTAAAGCACATTGAAGAAAAAAATTTTTAAAGTTTTAATGTCTGCATTGCTTTTTGGATCTGCAAGTCTTTACACTGCCGATGCCTCTGCTAATAATGATTTTTCTGAAATGACAAAAGTCAGCAGTCAAGTTGAGATTCAAGATTGTGATGTTTGGCACAAGATCGGTAAGCAATTTGATCCTCGTCGTCGTGAGCGTGATCGAAATCAAAGAGAAAGAGATCGACGTGAAGAAGATCGCAGACGTTGGGAACGTGAACGACAAGAAAGAGAGCGTTGGGAACGAGATCGCCGTGAAAGAGAACGCCGTGAACGTGAGCGCAGAGATCGTGAACGTTGGGAACGAGAGCATAGACCACCACCACCGCCACCTCATCACGAACCACCTCCGCCGCCACCAAGAAGACGCTAAATTTTAATTTAGAGCGTGTTGGTAAACTATAAAATAAAACATGAGTTGCTATCTTTGATAAAATAAATTTACGAAAACAATCGAGGAGAAAAAACTCACGTTAAATATACTTTATCACGAGAAATAGATAAGCAGATTAACAAATTAATGGAACTATATCAACAAGACGGTATCCCGCCGGAATTATTAAGTGATAAAATTAATATAATGTAGACATTGAATGGAATTTTTGAGATAAAAAAATAAGCCTCTTTATGGGGCTTTTTTTATTTTGTATTCATAACGTGTTTAATCATTTTTCAACTTTTTCATTCGCATTTAAATACGATATATCTATATGAGGATTTGCATTAACATATACTCTGAAAATTTCATCAGTAAATCCTTGACCAATAAAATTTATATACTCAAAATCTAATATGATTTTTGAAAATCTGTCCAATCTATGTAAAAGTCTTCTCGCTTGGGAACGCGATATGAGGGACATATCAGTATCATTTTTATTATCAATTAAATGCACAACTGGAACAATAGTCTTATTAAAACCAGAATCTTCATCACTATACTGATTAAAAATTTCTTCTATCAGAACAAAATTATCTTTAATTATCTTTAATTATCTCCATTGATACATATGTTCCTTTATTCCATGTTCCTTTTATATTTTCAAGCAAATAACTATGTTTAAAATCATTTTTTGAGATGTATTGAATTCTATTGGCTTGAATAAAAAATAAATCAACCATTTTTGAGCTGAAAAATATACCTTCTCCACTATGATTAGCTGAAGCCGTAGTACATTTACCTTTATCAAGTTCAAGTATAGCATCGCTTAAATTCTCCAAATGGAAATAATCACGAATTTTTTTAAATATTCCTATTCCACTGTCCATAATTATTACTCGAACGGACACATAATCTTCCGTTACTATAATTCCAAGTGTCGGACTATTTGAATGGTCTATGACATTGTTGATTATCTCTTGACAAGCGTGTTTCATTTTTACAACACATCGCAAATCTAAATGCTTAATTTTGGGTGCGATGTGCTCATTATAAACTGTTGTTTCATCTAAGTTGTTGTTAATTAACCTATACCTGCTTATTAATTGCATTCTTAATTGCTTGATTCCTTTAGATCCGTGTAAACAATCTGCTCATTTTCCAACTCTTTTATGTAATTATAAGTAGTAGTTCTCGATATATTTAAATCTTTACTTATCTGTGCTATAGGTATATCAGGATTATACTTTATTTTCTTTGCAATTTTGAAAAGCAAATCTTTCTTTTTTTCACTAGAAAATTTCATAATACTCCCTCTTATAACATTTTCGTTATGTTAGCATAAATCAATTAAATTGTCAATATAAAACAATTAATTTGTTCATATAAAAGTCCACAGCAAGATGTTATTTCTTACTGTGGATTTACATTATCGCTCATTAACTTCGATGAATTCAACGTAATTATTACCTTCACTAAGCTGTACAATATGATCGCCGTCGTAACTTGTGAAATTTGAAATTGAATTGCGTAGACTTTCATTTGGACATTTTGATTCTCTAAAAATGTACTTTATTTTCATTAAACAATCTCTGCTGATTGCTTATCACTTCTAATTTCAATTTGCATAGTCAAAGCCTCCAGTCAGCAAATTAAAAGCGTCGGAGCGTTCACGGATGAAACGAGATCGCAAAGCATAAATAATAGACTTCGAGCCGTGACAAAAATCATCAGGACTTCGCCAAACGCTTTGAGAATCCGGCTTAGAAAGATCAATAACTATCGTCGACATAAGATAAATTAGGTTGACCAAGTTTATCAGCGGCGATTTTGAATAATTTGACGCAACCGCCCGAACCGTTTTGCACAGCACGAGACAAAACAACCGCCTTTAAAGCGT
>JAFUZV010000043.1 GCA_017476425.1 Selenomonadaceae bacterium | reverse complement strand
TCGCTCCGACTGCGCTTTCAATAATCGTTTTTATGTTTGCATTTAGTTCGATCGTTGGAAATTATTATTACGGTGAAATTAATATTGCATTCTTTGAAGGCGATGAAAGCGGTGACAATCCGAGTGTCCTTGCAAGAAACGCTTTGATCATTTTTAGAATCCTTGTTGTGTTGATGGTGATTTTCGGCGGCTTTGCTGAATTGTCATTTGTTTGGGATAGTACTGATCTGTTTATGGGTTTTCTCTGCTTAACGAATCTTTATGCTATCGCTCGTCTTGGTAAATTCGCTTTCATTGCGCTTGATGATTATGTTAAACAAAAAAATAACGGCATTGATGAGCCGTCATTTGATCCTTCGATCATTCCCGATCAGAAAGGTATCTTTGCTTGGAAAAGAAATTAGGGCTGAGTCGTAAGGGCTGAAGGCTGAGATCACTTAGCCCTTAGCATTAAGCCCTTAGCCCTGATCACTTCTTCATTGCTTCTTTTAAGGCTTGTTCTTCTTCTCGTGTTAATTTATAATCAGAATTGCCATCAACGATCGGTTTAGCATAAGTTCTTGCCTCTTCACGTCCGAAAATTCCGCTGATAATTATTCCATTATTTTCAGCGTCAAGCATCGCAATGCAATAACTCAAATCATTAGACATATTATCAAAAGCATCGAATCGAACGACGGCGATCCGAGTAATTGCTTTTGTCAGCACGGAATTAATTTTTTCAATTTCATCTTTCATTTCACGCTGATTGTTTACAACTAAACCGACTTCATCAGCTTGACCGTTAATCAATCGTTCAAGGTTGCCGCCGTCAACGCCATTCATCATCTTTTTATATCTCTTCTTCATATAAGAGAGATCAAGCCATAAATTTATCATAAGTGCATAAGTAATTATCAGCAGGACACCAAAACCGATCATAAAATAAATTGGATCGATTGAAGTGATGGCATCTTTAAAAGCCATTTAAATTTTTGCCTCCTTAAATATTAAAGTTTTGCGTTGAAAATTTTCTTAACGCTGCAAGTTTTTCTTCTTTAGTCGTGATCGGCGGCGCAACCGGTTTATCAATCGCCGAATTTATTTTTAATGATTGATCAAAACTTTCAACGATTCGATTAAGATCATCTTCAGTTGCAAAATCAATTTGAATGCGACTGAATTTTTTATTTGAAGTGATCTTGACCTGCGCACCGAGAATTTTCGTTAATCGCTCCTCAACCTCACGAATATAAATTTGTGAATTATCTTTTAAAGTCTCTTTAGGTTGAGGCTTATTTTTTTTGATTTTGATCGGCGGCTTGACTTCTTCATTAGAAATTTGATCACTCGTTGAAATTTTATTGCGTTGAATATTTTCATCAACATTTTTATTTGTGATCGGCTTTTCAACTTCAACAGTTTTTGTTTCAGAGTCAGCAACTTCATTTGTATTATTTAAATTCGCAGTGAGATTTGCAAGCAAGCCGGAATTTTTTAATTCATTAATGAAAGCCTCAACTTTACGAACTGATAAACCTTCTGATAAAATCATTTCAGCCGCTTGAATTTGAATGACTTCGTTTTCAATCGCTAATAACGGTCTTGCTTGTCCGAGCGTTAAAAGTCCTTTTGAGATCAAAGCTCTAACTGTTGGTGATAATTTTAATAAACGTAAAATATTTGAAATATGTGATCGACTTCTGCCGATCTTCGCCGCTACTACTTCTTGAGTGTGTCCAAATTCTTTTATCAATCGTTCGTAGGCTTGAGCCTCTTCGATCACGTTGAGATTTTCTCTTTGCACATTTTCAATTATCGATATTTCCGACATTTGTGCGTCAGTATAATCTCTAATGATCGCCGGAACTAATTCCAAGCCGACAATTTTCGACGCTCTTAATCGTCTCTCACCTGCTATTAATTCATATCGTTCACCTTCGATCGATCGAACGATCAGCGGTTGCAATATTCCATAAGCTCTGATTGATTCTGCAAGTTCATTCAGTGCACCTTCATCAAATTCTCTTCTCGGTTGATAGCGATTCGGTTGAATCAAATCAACTTTTATATCTTGCACTCTGTCTTGCGGCTGTAATGTTGAATATTGAGATTGTGTTTGCGGCAATAGCGCATTGATTCCACGACCTAAGCCGCCTCTTTTAATTGCCACGATTAAGCACTTCCTCAGCTAATTTTAAATATATCTCTGCACTTTTCGACTTTCGATCGTAAGAAATAATCGGCATTCCATACGACGGTGCTTCAGCTAGTCTAATACTTCGTGGAATTAAAGTATCATAAACTAGATAACCGAAATTCTTTTTAACGTCCTCAACGATCATTTGTGATAAATTCGTTCGTGAATCGTACATTGTCATAATAATTCCGTCAATCGCAAGCAGAGGATTTAAACTGCTTTTGACAAGTTGAATTGTATTCATTAATTGAGTTACGCCCTCAAGTGCATAAAATTCACATTGAATAGGAATAATGATCGAATCAGCGGCAGTCAACGCATTAATCGTCAGTAAACCGAGCGACGGCGGACAATCAATCAAAATATAATCATAATCCTTGCGAAGTGGATCAAGTGCATTTCTCAATCTGCTTTCTCTTGCGAACTTTGAAACTAATTCAACTTCTGCACCGGCTAAATTTATATTCGACGGCAAAACCGTTACACCGTAATTTGTCATTTGCAAAACATATTTTGAATCAACGTCATTAATCAGAATATCATAAATTGTTTTATTGATTGTCGACTTATTGATTCCTAATCCGCTTGTTGCATTGCCTTGAGGATCACAATCGACAAGCAAAATTTTTTTATCGTGCACTGCTAAACCTGCACTCAAATTCACCGTTGTAGTAGTTTTACCAACGCCGCCTTTTTGATTAGCGATCGCTATTATTCTTGACACTACTAAACCTTCTTTCATCGTAATATGATTGAATTTTATCAAAAAAATTTTTTCGTGTCAAAATTAGATTTATGTTAAAATATCAGCGGTGGTGATCAAATTGAATTTTACTTGGGATATTACTCTGCAAGCGGCTAAAGATAATTTCAATTCTCATAAATTATTTTTCAAGCCCGCTGAATCTTACAGTCCTTATATCGAACAGTCTTTTAAAAATATCAATCAAAAACACATTGATCAGCTTGAAATTGAAATTAATCCTTTGTTGAGATTTACGCCGATCTTTGAATACTTATTACACCCGGACGTTGTGAATTTGATTTTTAAAAATCAACAGCAATTTATTTATCACTTCTTTGATCTTCTGACTCACTTTATCACTGAAATTGATCTTTGTCACGGTTTAACGCGGCGTGAATTTTATATCAGAAGAATTAGACGAGAAATTTTAACCGGCGTTTATGGTGAAACAGCGGCGATCGGAATGAATGAACTTAGCAGAGAAAAACAAATCGCCGTTGCTGATGAAATGTTAAGAGTCATTGAGATCGGATCAAGTGTCCATTCATTCTGTTATATTATGAAACAAATTTTTGAAGGCTGTATTATTTATCAAAATAATGAGCATCCACAAATTATTTATGTTTATGTTGATAAGCGTCGTGATGAGAGTTTACAAAAGCAATGGCAATTTATCAGAGAATCATTTTTGCCGATTGACTTTGAAGTTAAAATTTTTTGGGATTATCATTTTGGAATTTTAGGAATTAAGGAGACAATGCAACTTGATAGCATTGCAATTTTTTGAGGTGTTAAAATGAATCAACAGAAATATCCGCAATTTGAACAATTACAAGTTTTGAGGACTGAAGCTCTCTGTTCCATTCGTGATCGTGCTTTTGATATGCTGCCTTTGTATCTGAAAAATTTTTCTGACGGAATTATCAGCGGCTGCAATTTGTCGACTAACAGCGATTCGATCACTCTTAACGAAGGTATTATTAAGCACGGCGATTTTCTCTATCTGATCAAAACGCCTATGAATATTGAATATCAACCGACTGATCAATTAATGATTTTGAAAATGATCTTTGACGCTGAATTGTTTAACGAAACGTTTATTGAAAGAAATATTTCATTAGAATTATCGACGAGTGAAAATATTTCTTTTGATGAAATGGAGCTTTGCAGATTTAAATTGAAACGTGGTGCAGTCCTCAGAAGTAATTATGTTGATTTTCTTGATCGTGCAACTGAATTTGATACTGTCAACACGATCAATTCACCATTCGCCGCCGTTAATCATTCGACACTTTCACCTTTCATTACGAAATCATTTGCTGAAGAAGTGAAAAATTTTGAACTTGATTCGCTTGACTTTCAATTTTGTTTGAGTGTTTTGAGTGGACAAACAATTTCAGCGGCGCAAATTATTTTTTACATTGAACACAAATTGAAGATTGAATTAACCGATCGAAGTAATCAAAGTCTTTACGATCATTTAGCAATAATTTTAAGCAAAATAAAAAACGGCAATCAACGACAAATTTTTAAATCGAATCGTCGCCGCCGTCAATTAATTGTGGATTAAGTCTTCAAACCGATCACTTTATCTAATGCTGCTTTCGCTGATGAGTAATTGAAAAGCGCATTATGATAATTTTTTTTTGCCTCAAATAATTTTTCTTGTGCGTCTAATACTGCTAAATTATTTCCAACGCCTTCAATGTATCGAACTTGCGCTAATGAAAATTCTTCTTCAGCTTGTGAAACTGCCGTCGATACAATTTTTATATTGTCTTCTTCCGTTTGCAGATCAATGAATGCTTTATGCACTTCAAGTTTAATTCTTTCATTGAGTTCATTAACGACGCTTTCATATTCTTTTAACTTCGCTTGCTTTTCCTTGACTTTTGAATTTGTTACGCCGTTATCAAAAATGTTCCAACTCGCTACTACTCCGGCTGACCAACTGCGCTCGTGATCTGTTGTAAAAAGTTTTTCACCGCTGTTTGTTCGATTTGCTTCCGCTTTGATCTGCGGTCTGAAATTCGATCGCTCTGCACTGATGATCGCTTCAGCTTGTTTAACTTCGTAATTTGCCGCCGCTACGTCCGATCGATTCTTTAAAGCGTATTCTATGCTTTCATCAATGTTAAGATCGTATTTTGTATATTTTAATTGATCGTGAATTGCTAATTGTGTTTGAATTGGTAAGCCGATAACATTATTCAACGCCGCCATTGATTTATAATATTCACCTTGCGCCGAACGTAAATTTTTTTTTGCATTCGCTATTTGTACATTAACTGATAAAACATCAGCTTTGGCGGCTCTGCCTAATTCAAATTGTGCTTGCGCTTTCGTTAAATATTCTTCTAATCCTTTTACTGCCTCTTCATTGATATTGATCATATCTCGCCACAACAACACTTCATAATATGCTTTCGACGCTTGATATTTGATCTCCTGCTTTGTGTTCTCTAATTCTAATTCCGCCGCATTCATTGCATATTTCGCCGCTAATTGTTCATTCTCTAGTCTTCCGCCGCTGTAAAGTGGTATTGAAACCGTTGCTGAATGTTTAAAGTCAGAGTGTTCTCCTTCATAATGTTTTCTATGCTCGCCGCCGATCGCTTCTCCTCTAAATTCATATTCAATATTAAATCCTGTTTTCCGTCTTGCCTCTGATAATTTTTGTTTCGCTTCTTCTTCTCGTGCTTTACTCTGTTTGATCGTTTCATTGTTTTCAAGTGCTAACTTTATGCTTTCTTCAAGATCAACTGATACAAATTCATCTTTCGCCTCAACATTATTATTTATAACGATCAAAATTAAAAGAATCAATAAAATTTTCTTCACTATCATTCATCACTTTTCTAATTTAACATTTGGTGTTGAATTATTTTTTTGAAGTCGTATTGTATTTGTCATATTATCTAATGTCTTAACAAAACTTGTAAGATCAAGATTGCCATATTTTCCTTTTGATAATTCTTTTTGGATCGCCTCAACATCTTCAGGACTCAACGTCGGATCAGTTTCAAGTTCCTTTAATATGTTTTGTTTAATGATATTATATTTTTCTTCCTTGCTCGCTTTATTATATTCATCATAAGCCGCTTTAGCCTCTTGCCATTCTTGATACTCTTCTGAATTTATATCATCAGGCGGATCACCGGGATCACTCGGTATATAATCTGTTCCTTCCATTGAGTGAATATCTTCTTCATAGGTTAAATTCCATTCTTTTTGTCGTTCCATTCGACGTTTCTTTTCAGGGTCCATTCCGGTATTTGCCGCATCTTTTACATTATCAAGTGCTCCTTCAAAGTCTCCGGACGCAATATTATTAACGCCGTCTGCCGCTTTCTTCGCTACGTCACTATATCTGTTTATCGCTTTCGTTAAGTCTGTTTGCTCACCTGTCGCCGCTGTGTAAATTGTTGCTCCGGCTTGTGCCGCTGATGCAGTTGTCTTTACAACTTTCGTTGCTGTCTTTGTAATTTTATCTGCCGTCGCCGCTACGTTTGATATCTTATCAAGCAAACTACTATCAACGCCGTCAACTTCAATCTCTTTAACTACGTCGATTCGCTGTCTCAAAATTATCTCAAATGTTCCATATTCATCATTTCCTGCATAGTCTTCTTTATAATATTCAACGTAAACATTTTTTGCGTTAATTACTCTAAAATCTCCACCGCGATTTATCATCACTAACGCCGCTGATCGATAATATTTTTCGTCATTCTTCGGCAACTTCGCCCATTTAAATAATTCTAAGGTGTTGCGATATTCTATATCAGTCAAATACAATTTGCCCTTGACATACAGACTTATCGCCGCCTCTGACATTCTCATTGCCTCAATACCATTCTTTTGCAATTCATTCGGTCGGACTAAGCCGCCGCCGCCATTCGCCGCTTCATAATATGAAAATGGTCGATAATATTTATTGCCTTTGCTTAAACTTAAATCTGCGTGTGCTTCAATTATAACATCATCTCCGGCAATGTAAATATCCGGTGTTGAATTTAATCCTCTTGCTAACATAAATGGTGCTGACGCTGATTGTTTTAACTTCTCTGCTCCTAATAATGTTGTCTCAAATGCCGTGCGATCAACTGATCCCATTGGTTCAACCGTCGGCGGACTCTTGGTATCGTTAAAGATCAACAATTCATATCTCAAATTATTTCACTCACTTTCTCTAACCATACTCCGATCGGCGCTCGTCTCAATAAACATTCTGCCGCCTCAAGTGATAACAACCAGATATCTGCCGCCGCTAATGTGCAATGAATTACTCGACGATCTTTCAATTCTTCACGCCGCAATTTTATTTCGATCGGCTTGCCTTGTATCATTTTTGTTGATTCGTGTATTGCATTTACCGTCTTAAGATATGGCAACCAATACAATGGTTTTGCTGAGCCTTCTTGATTGTTCGTTGCGTAGAGTTGCACGCCTTTAAATTCTATTTCCGGCTCTAGAAAACTAAATAATTGTTGCAGTCGATCACTTATTAAAAATGTCGGCTCAAAGATAAAATCATTCTTCAAATTATAAATCAGATTTTTATAATACGATACTGAATCGTCGATCTTCTCAAACGTCGAATGATCAATTTGAAATGGATAACGGTTTCGATTTAAGCCGCCGCCGTCAATCACCGTTGACGCGTCATTATCCTTGACGATTCTAAACCATTCGCTTTCCATTCATTTCACCTTTCATAGCAATCTTTTTTTATAATCAAATTAAAATTGCTGTCGACGATCTCACATTTCAATATAAAACAATGATACATTTTCATCTTTGCAAAATATTCTTCATTCGTTTCAATCTCAACGCTACAATTTTCAAATCGACATTCATTAAAATAGCATTCAAAAAATTCACTGCCGACAAGTTTTACATTTTTAAAAATAGTTTTCTCGAATCGACAATTTAAAAAATTAGAATCAATCAGATCATCGCCGTCAAATGTGCAATTAACAAATTTGCAGTCCTCAATATAACAATGTCGCATATCAATTTTGATAAATGATTCGTCGTTGAAATTCTTATTGATTATTTTTCTAAATCGTGTCTCTTCATTTGCATCAAGATTTAAAAAATCAATCTCCGGCAAAATTCCGAACATTCGATCTTGCCAATCTAAATAAGTCCCAAACGTCAGATAAAATTTTTCACTCTTGATCAGTTCGTCGAACTCTACAAAATATTCAACGTTCCTTGCAAAATATTTCACAAAGCCGGTGAATAAATATATCAACTTGTCAAGCGTCGACCAGAATAACGCCTTAATTTCAGTGTGTGCAATTCGACTTCTTATATAAAATTTTTCGTCGAGTGCCGCCGCCGTGAAGTCATTCCATTCTTTAGTTAAAAATTCTGCGTTCATTCTTCGTCTTAACCACGATTCGCCATATACCCATTCAGAATTATAAAAATCAATTTGCATTTGCGGCTTTAATTCTAACATTGAAGTCAACAAAAATGATATCGACATATAAGCGCATTCAACTTCGTGATCATTTTGAAATTCAACCGCTGATTTGATCGCCTTTCGCCATTCATTCAAGCAATACTTTCTGATCGTTTCAAGTTCATCATTCAATCGATCATTAGTCCGTTGCAA
The DNA here is from genome assembly GCA_017476425.1 of Selenomonadaceae bacterium. Classification (GTDB taxonomy): domain Bacteria; phylum Bacillota; class Negativicutes; order Selenomonadales; family Selenomonadaceae; genus Quinella. The sequence goes on along the minus strand of JAFUZV010000043.1, from coordinate 35,515 downwards.
GTATTCAATTTCAAGCGGCTTGTATCGCTCTTTAACATATTGATCAAACGTCTCAATCATTTTCATTCACCAACGATAATATTGCCGCCGCCCATTGCAATTTGATTACTCAACAATTTTACGTGAGATTGTCCGCTTTGAATTGCGATCTCTTTTTGTGAAACAATTTGTATTTTTCCTTTAGCGTCAAAATTAATATTGCCATCGGCGTGCACTTCGATATTTTTCGACGAAACAATACTAATTCCGCCGCTCTTGTCAAGCATTATGAATGTCTTTTGATGATCGGCGATTATCTCAACACCTTTATCTGTCAAAAGTATTTCACGTCCGCCGGGCGCTTTGAATGATTTATTTTTTGGATCTTTCAATGGCGCAGTATTTATCGAACTCAACGCAAATGCATTCTTTAAATCTTCATCTGCGATCAAAATCCTAACGTAATCATCAACTTCAGGCATTACATACCAGCCGCTACCGTCACTGCTTGAGTAAGGTGTCGCAAATGTAAACCACGTCGTCGAATTGCTGTCGAATTTTTCATCAATATCAATCAAATGACATTGTATTTTATCCTTCTCTACTTTTTTAACCTGCGCTCTTAACACTCTACCAACTAAATTGATCGGCTTAATGATCGGCACGGCGAAAGCATTTTTACTGACAAGTTCATAAGTCGTCATAAAGATCGTTTCAACAAAATATCCATTCAAAGACTTCACAAAGTATTCTTTATCGTCTATTTTAACACAATCGCCGAGATTTAGCCAATCATTTATTGTTAAAACTAAAGTACAAAAATCTTCATTGATAAACTTTACACCTTCAGCAAATTTTTTCGGATTCGCTTTGAATTTCGCAAATGTCATCGCATCGTAATTGTAAATCGGTTTAATTTCCTTAACCGTGATCGTTTTCTTCGGCGCAGGTAATCCAACATTGATCAGCGTAGTTTTAGCCGTCAGATCAGTAAAAATCATTGCACTTAATTCCGAACTCATTCTATTTATAAATTCCCAAGCCGTTTCGTTTATTCTCAATTTCAAACTTTCAATCGCTTTATCTTCAGCATTAAGATTAATTTTCCCTTTCGTCTCCGAACTCTTCATTGTCTCTTCTAATATTTTTGAATACTTTTCTGAAAGATTTTGAAAACTGCAAGACTTTTCAACGGTATTCAATAAGCAACTTGTATCAGCGAAATTCAACGTTACATTTTGTAAAGTGATTGAATAATTCGCCAGCACTCCATAAAAAACAATTTTATCTGCAAATTTTATCGTTATCGTTAAATCTTCCGTGAAAGTTTTCTTATCAAGAGTATCAGGCAATAAAATAAGTTGAGCCGTTGCAAATTGTCCGACTCGGTGATTTATCGTCAATTCTCTCAAATATTCCATTTTGAAATCCGTTAAGCCTTCGATTTTTAAATCTTGCAAGGTTATGACTTCTGATTTTGCCATTTCACACCTCTATCATTACTGTTAAATAAAATTTACCATTTTTAACGTTAATGTCAAGATCGCCATTATATTTTTGAGCACATCGCCGAATATTAATTAAACCTAATCCGTGAATATTTTTATCAACTTTGAGCGTTTCAGGCAGATCATTTTTAATTTTCAATTCGCCGTCAAAATCATTTTCGATCTCAATAAAATAAAAATTATTCTTCTGATATGATCGAATTTCAATCAAGCCGCCGACTTTTTCGCAAGCCTCAATAGCATTTTGAAGTCCATTATTTAAAATTATGCTTAAGTCGTAAATGTCAATCGTTGAATTTTTAGGACATTGAAATGTCGACTCAAAACGAATTTTTTTATTGATCGCTCGCTGTCGACTCTGATGAATTATTATATCAATGATCGGATTGCCCGTCTTGTAAAGAAAATTTAACTTCTCAACCGTCATTGTCATTTGTTTCAAATAATTTTCTATCTCACCGTCGAAAGAATTTTTACGAACATAAGCCGCAATATTTGAAATGTGATTCCTTAAATCGTGACGCAACCCACGAATATCACTATAAATATTTGTCAACTCTTCAATCTTTTGATGAATTTCAATTACACTATTTTCAAGCAATATTCTTTTCTGTTCCTCATCTTTATAAAGTACAAGATTTTTAAACAACTTGACGGCAATGATCATAATTCCGAGAAGTAAAATTGCAACGATCGGCAGCATTAAAATTGTTTCCGGGACTCTTGAATAAATCAAATGAATTGCTCCATTGTCAACAGAGATCGCCATTAATCTTATCGTGAAGTCAATCACTAACACGCTTACACTCGGAAAGATCAAAAATAAATTCTCCGTTAAACTCAATTTATCCGATCGAATGAAATTTTTGCTGATCATTTTCAAAAAGATCATCAGCATTGCAAATTGACCGGCGTAACAGATCGAAATAATTATCACATTAACGCAACGATTTAATATTTCAATCTTTAAAATGATCGATTCGTCGACGGTGAAATTGTTTATCAGAAAAATGAATAACGGCGACCATAAATTATAAATAACGTGCGCTAACGGACTTGCAAAGTATTTTAGAATATCAAACGCCGCTATTAAACTCAACACGCTAAATATCATTCTAAACAAATTTTTTTCAAAGAAGATCGCTTGCAACGTAAAGATCAAAATCATATTCGGCAGGATATTTATAAATGAATTGTTCGGATAAAATTCGTCAGCGATTCTTGACAATGCAATTTGACAAATGAAATAAATCATCAACCAAATCATTAGACTTTTCAGCCGTCGATCACTCTTTAATATTAAAAATTTTTCAGTGTACTTGAAAGCGATCAACGCTTTGATTATGAAAACTAAATCAGTCAACAAAATTATTTCAAGTGAATCATTCATAAAAAACCTCAAAAAAATAACGCATTCAACTGCGTTAAGTTTCAATTATTTAAACGATTCGCCACGATTTATTATTGTGATCGTATTGCCAAGTTGTTTGATTGTCATTAGCAAGCGTAAACGTTGAGGCGATATTTCCATTGCCTTGACCGTTAATCTCAAGCGTTCCGCCGACATTAAATCCAACTGAAATTTTTTCCGAATTAATATCAATCGACGAAATATCATCAAGCGAAACATCCCAAAGCATAACACGATCAGAATAAGTGCTATTATTAATCACGTCGTGACCGTCACCTTTACCGAACCAATAAACGTCCTCGCCATCGCCGCCGGTTAATGTATCATCACTAAATCCGAAGCCGCCCCAAAGTGAAGTATTTCCACTGCCTGCAATTATTTCATCAGTAACATTATCACGCCCGATCAATATTTCTTCACCATTTGATCCGCTTGCGTCAATCAAACCTTGATCAAAATCGACAATCGCCAAAATATTATTTGAAGAATCTAACAGCCAAACATTTTTACCAACAGGATCACTTAACGTTATCGATCCATTATCACCATTGAAAATTATATCATTACTTGACGCGCCAACTTTTCCAATTCCGGTAAATCCGTTATCAGTCTTAACGAAATTTGCAATCTCAAAATTCTCAACAATATCATTACCGCTATTTAAAAGAATCGTCGAATTAGTAACGCCGTCAACTAAATAATAATTATCATCTTGATCAGTTCCATTGACATAATCACCGCTATGAATATAACTTGTCTCGTCATCGGAGTCTTCAACATACTTTTTAGTTTCATATCTGGTAACAAAATAATTGTAAAGATCATCGCCTAAATCACTAAGATTAATTTTTTCAATATTATGCTCATCAAAGTATTCAGCAACCGAATCACTTACGCCGTCAACTGCATTCACAAGATTGTAATAAATGCTTTCAATGACTTGATTGTAATTCTTAATGTTAGACATCAACGCCACAGCACTAAGATTATTTGCAATATAATCATCAACATAATTAACCGCGTCAATGATAAATTCTTTGCCGTTAAACGTCGTCAAAACATCTTCAATATTGAAAGTTCCATTTTTATTAAGATCGCTAATGTCAATGTAATTAGTATTAATGATCAAATTGATCGTCGACGGATAACCATCATCAAAATCAATATTGCAAGTTAAAAACGAATCGCCTTCATCAGTAAAGCTGAGATTGATTGAATTAGTGCTTGCCTTGCCGTCGTAGAAATTAACTCCGAAAGCCTTACTAATTAAAAGTAATGAATTAGGCATCCACCAATTATACAAATATTTAGCGATCAATCTCTGCTTGCTGATATCAGAATCGTTGTAATTAATATTAACCGTCAAGCCGTTTGTTGTAAATGAATAATATTCAGCGTCAGAAGGCTCTACAGCGTCACCATATTCAATAGCAGTAGTTGAACTTGAATTATTGAAAAGATTTAAACCGCAGTATTCGAGAAGAAAATTTTTGTTGCTACTGATATATTTGTTGTAAAGGTCTTTAAAGCTATCTTCAATCTCGCTGAAACTCTTTCCAAAAATCGACTCAACAGCACTTTTCAAAGCATCATAAGCATCGTCTAAAATATCCTTCAAAGAGTCTTCAATTTTTTTGATTATATCCTTCAAAGATGCCAAAAATTATCACCTCACAAAAATTATCTTTTGTCGAAAATTTCATCTTTGCCAATATAAACATAGAAAGTCCCAAAATCGCTAATCATTGCAATGCCATCAAGGTTGTTAAAAATGTTTCCACAACGCGGCGGCTCCGGAACTTCTTCAAGTCCACGACGAACAGCAATATTGACTGTAAATTGTCCCGTGAAAACATTCAAGAGTTCAGCAACAGCATCATTAGCATCTTCACTCATCTCAACATAAGAATCATAACGCGCCGCCAATTTGATAAAAATGCTTTCTTCAGCATAAAGCGCAACAACTGCAGGAATTTCACCATCAATTTTAACACTTGCGCCGGGTTTTTGCTTATCTTCACGAATGTGCGAAGGCAAAATTACAATCGAAGTGTCAAGCGTTTCTGATAAAAAGCTGTGAAAACTTCTTACGATCTCAACGGCAAATGGAAAATCAACATCATATCTCTTTTTGAAAGTTTCATAATAAGTTGTTAATGCTGATTCAACCGGCGGAATTTCTAAATTATTATATTGATCAAAAATTTTTTCAAGCCTTGCAAAGTCAACAATTTTCATATCAACAAGAGCTTGAGCAAAGTTTAAAGATTTGCCGTCTTTCAGTTCGCTGATTCTTGATAATTGTTTAGGAGTCAGCAGAGATTTAACAGAATCGTCATCAGTGCCGTCTAATTCGTCAACAGAGACAAATTGTAAAAATAAAGCCGCTGCCGCTAAAGAAGGATTAGAAGATCGAGCTGCTTTAATAACTTCATCAATTTGAGGCAAATTCAAAATTGAATTATTGAAAACAAATTGCGCCAAATCGTGACTTTTCATAAAAATCACTCCTCAGCAGATTTAATACTTTTTGCCTCTAATTCTTTTTTCTTCTGATTTTTAACTTTAGCACGCCTAATTGCTTCTACCGCTTTGACAATCTGATCGTGATTGTATGGTTTTTGTATAAAGTCAATAGCTCCCATTTTAAGCGTCTGCATTAATTTTTGAGGAGTACCGGCAGATGAAAGCATAACGATCGGAACGTCCGGGCTAACTTCACGAATGACTTGAAGAGCTTCAATACCACCAACTTCAGGCATAACAATATCCAAAATTACGCCGTCCGGTTCATCTTCAAGATCCTTCATAATCGCTTCTTTGCCATTCGCCGCTTCAGTGACAATGCAGTTGAGACTTTCGAGTTCCTCACGAAGTTTTTTTCTCAAAAGTCTTGAATCATCACTAATTAAAATTCGTAATTTATCATTATCAACTTTCGTCGGCGTGCCATTTGAAAATTGACCGCCGCTATTATTATTTTCCATTACTCCTACCTCACTTTCGATTTTCAAAAAAAACTTTTTTAATTTTATCATTTAGAATAAATTTGTGTCAATATTGAATTGTAAATTAAAAATTATTTGTTATAATAAAATTGAGGTGAGGAAAGTGAAACAAAAATTGCGACCACGTCGAATGAGAATTTCAGAAAATATTCGATCAATGATCAGAGAAAATAATTTGTCGACGAAAGATTTAATTTATCCGATTTTTGTCGTTGCCGGTGAAAAGATCAAAGATGAAATTAAATCAATGCCGAACGTTTATCATTTATCAGTTGATAACGCGGTTGAAGTTGCAAAAAAAATTGCTGATCTTGGAATACCATCTGTAGAAATTTTTGGACTGCCGACATACAAAGATGAGATCGGATCGAGTGCTTGGGATATGAATAGTCCGGTTCAGAGAGCGATCAGTGCGATCAAAAAAAATATTCCGGAACTTGTGATCGTTGGTGATGTTTGTTTGTGTCAATATACAACGCACGGACATTGCGGAAAAATAATTGATCATTACGTTGATAATGATCAAACGCTTGAACTTTTACAAAAAGTTGCAGTGAGTCAAGCGAAAGCCGGAGTTGATATAGTTGCGCCGAGTGATATGATGGACGGAAGAGTTTTGGCAATTCGTGAGGCTCTCGACGAAAAAAATTTTGTTAACGTTTCAATTATGAGTTACGCCGTTAAATATTCGTCAGGATTTTACGGACCGTTTAGAGATGCCGCTGATTCTTCACCAAAATTTGGTGATCGAAAACAATATCAAATGGATCCTGCGAATGTTCGAGAAGCGATGAAAGAAGTTGAAATTGATCTTGATGAAGGAGCAGACATCATAATGATCAAACCTGCGATGGCTTATCTTGATATTGTTTCAAAAGTCCGTGAAAAGATCAATCGACCGATCGCCGTTTACAATGTCAGCGGAGAATATGCAATGATCAAAGCGGCGGCGGCGAATGGATGGATCGATGAAAAGCGAATTGTTTTAGAAACGTTGACTTGTATGAAGAGAGCGGGCGCAGACATTATAATTAGTTATCACGCAATGGACGTGGCGAAATGGATTAACGATTAAAAATTTTTTCACTGATCAACTCATTCAATCAAAAAAAACTCTCAAGAAAATTATTTGACTTGAGAGTTTTTTAATTTAAAAAAGTGAATGAGTGCTCAACCATTCATTAACAGCTTGACCGATAATTTTTTTACCTTCAATGTCCGGATGCAGTCCGTCAGTCGTTAAATCTTCTCGTAAATTTCCTTCGTAGTCTTCAAATTCACCGGTGAGATCAATATGATATTCCTGCTGTCTGATCCATTCGCAAATATATTTGTAATGAGTCTGCCAATCAAACGGAGGCGGATCAATAAATTTAACTTTGTTGATCAATCTTTTATTCACCGGCGTTGGAGTCACGAACACAGGAATAATATTATTTGCTTTGCACTTCTCTAAAATTTGTTTGCAATTATAAACCGTTCGCCAACCTAAAATTGTTCCTCTGAAGTCATTTACTCCGCCCATAATGATCAAAATTTTCGGCGCAAATGGTAAAACATCATAATCAAAACGATCAAGCATTTGTTCAGTCGTGTCACCACTCTTGCCAAGATTTTTGATCGGTTTATTGCAATACGTTTCCCAATTATAAATCATCATCGAAGGCGGAACAGTGATCGCTCCACCGCCGTGAGTAATACTGTCACCGAACGCTGCAAATTTCGTCGGCGCATTAACTTTAAACGAAACTGATTCACTTTCTTTGCTCCATTCAGACAATTCAATTCCATACTTCGACATTGCTTTTACTCGCCAATAATAATTTCCGCCTTCATTAACCGGGACTTCATCATAGAAATCATAAATATCATCATCTTTTTTATCTTCAGTTCGATATTCACGAACAACTTCACCATTTTTTAACAACTGAATCATATAATAATCAGCGTTATGTTTTGGAATCCACGAATAAACCGGGTAAAGCGGTGCATAATCCATCTTATCAAATTCAGAAGTCGTCTTCATCGTCGACGGATTCGTTTCAATCTCTGTAATATTCAAATCGTCTTGAATGATATTTCCGTCGAAGTCCAACGCAGAAATTTTAAAAATTTTACTAACATCATTGACAGCAACTTCAATTCCGTTTATATATGTTATGAGTTCTTCATTATCATAAGTGACTTTGTATTTAACGGCATAAGGAACAAGTTTCCAATTCAATCTCATCACCGTTATATCAGTTTTGACTTCTTCAAGCATTTCTTTCGACTTCTCTTCTAAATCATTTTTATTTTCCTCTGATTCATTTTTTGTGTCAGGCGTTTTGATCGTCGTTGAAAATGGTGAAGGCACGCCATCATCTGCCAAAGTCATTGCCGCCGTCATAAAGAACAAGAAGAACGTCAAGAGAAGTGACATTACTTTTATCACGATAATTCCCCCCAACGTTGATATAAATTTTCTATCTCCTCGATCTTATTTTCGTGATCGGTTGAAAGTTTTTTGAGTTCCTCGCCATCGACTGCATTATTTATTTCGTGTTCGATCATTTTTAATTCCATCTCTGCCATTGCAATTTGCGCTTCCAATTTCTCAATCGTTTGATTGTTATTCTTTACGATTTTAACCGGCGTATTTTTTTTTGTTGATTCTTCTTGAGGATTTTTTGACTTCTGAATTTTTTTGTTAATTGCGATCGATTCTTCTCTGCTAAATTCTATCACACGATCGGTAACTTTTTCAAGTAAATATCTATCGTGAGTTACAATTAAAAGTGTGCCGTCAAAATCGATCAGTGCATTTTCAATCGCTTCACGAGCAGAAAGATCAAGATGGTTCGTCGGCTCATCAAGAATCAAGAAGTTAGCACCCGTTAAGATTAATTTCGCAAGTGCAACTCTCGTTTTCTCACCGCCGGACATTGATCCGATCGGTTTAAGTGCAACATCAGAATAAATTTCAAGCCTTGCCAGTTCCGATCTTGCCTGTTCGATCGTTATTCCAAATTCGTCTATCAATTCGTCGATCGGCGTTAATTCATCTTTTAAATCTTCGTGACTTTGTGAAAGATAACCAATCTTTACACGATTACCGATCTTAATCATACCGCTGTCAGCTTGCAAATCACCAACAATCAATTTTAACAGCGTAGACTTTCCAACGCCATTTCTTCCGATCAATCCAACTCGATCACCTTTGCGAATCTCAACACTAAAATTTTTGATAATATTTTTGAAGTTGAGATTTTCAACGATCAAAACTCTGTCAGCCGTCATACTCGTATCACTTAAATTTAATTTGATCGTTTCATTTGACGGCGGCTTTTCAAGTCGTTCCATTCGATCAAGCATTGTTTGTCGACTCCGTGCACGTTTTGCCGTTGACGCTCGTACTTTGTTTCTTCTAACAAATTCTTCTAACTTTGCAATTTCTTCTTGTTGCTTTTCATAAGCCTTCAATTCAAATTCACGCCGTTCAGTCTTCAAACGAATAAATTTTTCATAATTGCCAACATATAAATTTGCTTGTCGATTCTCAAGATCAATTATCTTGTCAACACAATTTTGCAAGAAGTGTCGATCGTGAGTAACTGCTAAGACCGTGCCCTTATAATTTTTAATGAAGTCCTCTAAAAAATCGATCGCATAAATGTCAAGGTGATTCGTCGGCTCATCAAGCAATAATATTCGTGGCTCAGCGATCAATGCTTTACCGAGTGCAATTTTAGCTTTCTCACCGCCGCTGAAATTGTTCGGATTTTTAATCAGTTCATCTTCTTTAAAACCGAGTCCGAAGAGAATTTTTTTTGCCTCAAATTCTTTTACGCTGCCGATCGAAATTAATTCATCTAACAGCGTTGATTGATTGAAAAGTGGAATTTGTTCAGCATAACCTAAATCTTCAGAGTGAAAGCCGCTGATTATTCCTTCGTCGTGATCTTCTTCGCCGATCAATATTTTTATCAGCGTTGATTTACCTGTTCCATTCTTGCCAACAATTCCAACTTTTTCGCCGTCATTGATCCTAAAATTTACATTAGAGAATAACAAACGATCTGCAAATGACTTTGTGAGATTTTCAACGAGAATCAAAAAACATTCCTCTCAATGCAAGAAATAATTTTTTATATCACTATAACTTTTAAATTATTCTTTATCTAAAAAATTTTTCCTGCGTCGACGTTGAGTAATTATTAGATCATTTTTGAATGAGAAAATTTTTTTCGGAGCGATAAATTTTTTAATAGCTTGACACACATTTAGACATTTGATATAAAAATAGTAATAATTTTTAGAAAGGTTTTTAAAAATGGCAAAGTTGAAAAGTAATAAATTTCGTTCGTCGAAAAGTTCAAAGAAAAATTTTTTATTTCTGCCGTATAAAGCCTCAATGTGGGATTCATTAGAAAGTATTTGGCTTGCGGCTAATGAGGACAAAGAAAATTGCAATGCTTATGTTGTGCCGATACCTTACGCTGATCTTAATCGTGATGGCAGTGTTGCAAAGTGGCATTGTGAAATTGATTTATTTCCGAAAAATGTTCCGGTGATAGACTTCAATAAATTAAATCTCAAGAAGTTAAAACCAGATGCAATTTTCATTCACAATCCATACGACAATTATAATTTAGTGACTTCAGTTGATTCAAATTATTATTCGTTTAATCTTCGTCGCTATACAAAACTTTTAATTTATGTTCCATATTATGCAACGACCGGAAAAATGTCAGATTCACAAAAATATTTGCCTTCATATGATCTTTGTGATTATATAATCATTCAGTCTGAGGCAATGAGAAAATATTTTGATCCTTCAATTCCATATGATAAACTTCAACCGCTTGGCTCACCAAAATTTGATCGTGTTATAAGAATGTGTCAAGAGTCACCGAAAGTTCCGGAAAAGTGGAAAGAGAAAATCGAAGGCAGAAAAGTTTATTTTTATAATACAAGTTTAGGCGGAATGTTACAGAATACCGGGCAATTTCTCGAAAAGATGATGTATGTTTTCAAGACGTTTGAAGGTAGAAAAGATTCTTGTTTATTATGGCGACCTCATCCGCTAATGAATGCTACGTTGAGTTCAATGCGTGAAGAAGCTCGACGAGCTTATGAGCAAGTGAAAAATTATTTTATTGATCACGACATTGGAATTTACGACGACACGCCGGACATTGATAAATCAATAGCACTTTCTGATGTTTATATTGGTGATACTAAAACAAGCGTAACTTCACTTTTTGCTGTTGCCGGTAAACCGATGTTTTTCCTTAGCAATAATATAACTTCTTTACCACAAAAAGATGATTGGCGTGGCGTGATTCTTCGGAAATTTCACATTGATAGCAAAGATTTTATGATCGTTCAACTTAATAAACTTTATCACGCTCCAAATCACGATTTTAATTATAAATACTATTGCACTTTATCAGAGAATTTTGCTAGATATTATACGTTTGCTCTTGAGATTGAAAATAAAATTTATATTTGCCCATTGCATACACAAAATTTTTTGGTCATTAAAGATAAGAAGATCGAACGCAAGATTGAATTTAAAAAACAAAATGCAACTGATAAAGATGCATTTTATGATGCTGTTCACGTTGGTGATTTAATATTTTTCTTACCGAACAAATATCCTGATATTGTATGTTATAATGTCAAGAGTGACGAGATCAAATATATTAATGTTCCGAAAGATTTTTTTGTGCAGCCTGATTTTACTGACGGAATGAGAATGACTTATACTTTTTGGCAAGGTAAATTGTTAATTATTTCACCTAATCGTCGAGAAATAATTTTAATTGATCCTAAAACTTTTGAAGTACAACAGATCACAATTCCAACTAAAACAAATTCAAAAGGCGGCTTTATAGGATTAGTTCCGGACGGTGAAACTTTTTGGCTACTGCCTTATGAAGGAACGACGATCACTCGATTAGATTTATCAGACGGCAACGTTACGGAATATGGCGGACTTCCGAAGAATTTTCAATGTATCAGAATCCCGCAAGGTTATGTTTGCAATGAGCGTCCATTTACAAGCGGAATTTGTGACGACAAAGAATTATTTTTAGCTCCATATTGGGGAAATATGTTTGTACGTTTAAATAAACAGACAGGTGAAATGAGAAAATGGGAAGTGCCATTTGAAATTTCAACAGGCGGTAAGAATGGATATTTTGCTTGCATTAGGACTGGACATTTTTATTATAAAGATCAAAAAGAAGTTTATTTTATGTATTCACAAGAGCGGCAATGGTATAAATTTAATTTGAATGATAAAAGTTTTGAGAAGATAGAAGTAAAATTTGATATTGAAGAATTAAAAGCAAATTGCATATCATACGAGAAACGCTCGGAATTTTTGCCATATGGATGCTTTGAAGGAGTCTTTCAAACGTTGAAGACTTTACTAGATGATGAATTGCCTGGAAAGCCATTTGATAAAGAGGAACAATTAGAGGCTTATGCGCCATTAAATGCAAGTATGGACGGAAGAGCCGGTGAAAAAATTTATCAATTTGTTAAAGAGAAATTATTAGAATCGAGGTAAGAATTATGGTAAAGGTTATCACTTATGGAACTTATGATCTTTTTCACGAAGGTCATTATAGACTTTTGCAGAGAGCTAAAGCACTCGGCGATTATTTGATCGTTGGAGTTACAACTGAAAATTTTGATAAAGCACGTGGAAAATTAGGCGTTATTGATTCACTGATGACTAGAATTGAAAACGTCAAGAAAACCGGCTTTGCTGATGAAATTATTATTGAGGAAAGCGTCGGACAAAAATTCAGTGATATTAAGAAATATAATATTGATATTTTCACCGTTGGATCTGATTGGGTCGGCAAATTCGATTATCTCAAGGATTATTGCAAAGTCGTTTATCTTGAACGAACGAAAAATATTTCAAGTACAATGCTCCGTGAAAAAAAGAGACATATTCAAAGCATTGGAATAATCGGCACCGGCAGAATTGCAAATCGTTTCATTAAAGAGGCTCGGAGCGTCAGCGGTGTTAATACTCAATCTGTTTATAATCCTCATCCGGAAAGTGTCAAGCGTTTTGCTGAACAATGGGACATTGATCCTTATTCTGATTTGGAAAATTTTTATAAAGATATTGATGTTGTTTATATTGCGTCGCCTCACGAGACACATTATCAATATATAAAATCTTCACTTGAACACGATAAACACGTACTTTGTGAGAAACCTATGACTTTGAAGAGATCAGAGGCTGAAGAAGTTTTTGAACTTGCTAAGGAAAAAAATTTGATCTTAATGGAAGGAATTAAGACGGCATATTGTCCGGGATTTCATAAATTGCTTGGCGTTGCACATAGCGGCAAGATCGGCAATGTCAGATATATTGAATCGTGTTTTACGAAATTAGAAGACCCGAATAAACGTGAACTTGTCGATCAGAAATTTGGCGGTAGTTTTCTTGAGCTTGGTAGTTATGTAATGTTGCCGATCTTAAAAATTTTTGGTGAAAGTTATACTGATTTAAAATTCGACAGCGTTAAAAGTGAAAACGGACTTGATATTTTTACACGTGCAAGTTTTAAATTTCCGACAGGACTTGCAACGGCAACTTGTGGCTTAGGCGTGAAGAGTGAAGGCAGATTGTTAATCGCCGGGACGAAAGGTTATATTTTAGTAAGTGCTCCTTGGTGGAAGACAACTTATTTTGAAGTACATTATGAAGACCCGAATGAAGTTGAAAAGTACAGTGAGACATTTTTAGGTGACGGCTTGAGATATGAGATCAATGATTTTCTAATGCAACTCACTGAACGCGGCAGAAATGATTTTAAACTTACAAGAAGTGAATCAATTTCAATCGCCGGAGCAATGGAACAATTTATAAATGAATTTAGAGGCAACAATTAAAAATGACACATTTACAAAGAGCAAAAATTAATGCGTTGATCCGTTATCAAGCATATCAAAAGACTCAACAAAAAATATCTGAAGAAATTTATATAATGTATCGACGCTTGAAAGCGGTGGCGAGTCGATCGATTTATTTTCTTTGCAGTATCTTTCCGATCAAGCAAAAAAAAATCGTCTTCAGTGCATTTGAAGGCGGCGGCTATGCTTGCAATCCGAAATATATTGCTGAAGAATTAATTAGACGAATGCACAAGAATAATCGAAATTATGAATTGATTTGGCTGGTCAATGATCTCAATAAAAAATTTCCGAAAGAAATTCACGCTGTTAAAAATGATCTTTTGAATCGTGCTTATCATTTATCGACGGCTAAAATTTGGATTGATAACGCCCGTAAAAATTTTGGAACTCGAAAACGTCAAGGACAATTTTATATGCAGACGTGGCACGGTTTAGCAATAAAACCGGTTGGAAGAATGCGCGGCAGATCATTTTCAAAGATGGCTGAAATTGTTACAAGGTACGATGCAAAATTAATTGATTGCTTTTTGTGTGATTCAAAATTTGCGATTGAGAATTTCCGCAAGAGTTTTTATAATGAGCCGCTATTTAAGATCGGCTTGCCGCGTTGTGATATTTTAGTTAATGGTGTCGATCGTCAACGCAAGATTATTCGTCAACGATTAAATCTTTCTCAAGACGTTAAGTTAATGCTCTACGCTCCGACATTTCGTGGCGGTACTCAATCACAAATTCGAGATGTCTTTCAAGAAGAATCAACATTAAATTTCAAAATGTTAAACTCAGCACTAATGAAAAAATTCGGCGGCAAATGGCATATTTTATTGAGACTTCATCCACAGCTTGCACTTCGTAATAACAAAATGAATGTTTCAGACGAATTTAAAAATCTTTGCACGGACATTTCATTTGAAGACGATATTTCAGAGTATCTAGCGGCGGTTGATTCAGTATTAACAGATTATTCAAGCGTAGTGTTTGACGCAATGATAATGAAAATTCCTATCTTCATTTATGCTGATGATCTTGACGATTATATTAAAGAACGCGGCAAATTGATCCGTAACATTTATGAATATCCATTTCCAGTTGCTAAGACGAATGAAGAACTTAACAACAATATAATTAATTTTGACGAAAAGAATTATTTGAAGAAGATCGAAAATTTTTTTGAAATTGAAGAGATATTAGAAGATGGTCACGCTTCAGAAAGAGCGGTTGATATTATCGAAAAAAATTTATAAATTAAAGGTGATTTTAATGAGCACAATGGCTTTAATCGTAGCAGCAGGCAGAGGTCAACGAACACGTCAAGATATTCCTAAACAATTTATTAACGTCTACGATAAACCGATTTTGATCTATACGCTTGAAAATTTTCAAAAGCACCCAGAAATTGATGGAATTGTTGTTGTTTGTCTCGACGGCTGGCAAGATATTTTGCGTGCTTATTCTAAACAATACAATATCACAAAACTCAAAACGATCGTCAACGGTGGTAATACTGTTCAAGAGTCCTGTAGAAATGGTGTTTTTGCAATGAAAGAATTTTGCAATGATGATGATGTTGTTGTTATTCACGACGGGATCAGACCGCTTGTTGACGTTGAAGTTCTTTCCGACGTTATAGCGACTTGCAAGAAATATGGTAACGCTGTAACTTCAATGCCATATAATGAGCAGATTTTTCGCAAGAAAGATGATATTAGTACTAATGAATATATTGTTAGAGAAACATTGCGAAGAGTTCAAACGCCTCAAGCCTACAAATTTAGTAAATTAATTTGGGCTTATACAAAAGCATTTAACGAAGAGATCGGAATTTACGGATCGTCTTATACTAATACTATGATGGTTGATTTAGGTGAGACGCTTTATTTTGCAAGCGGATCAGATCGAAATATCAAAATCACTACGACAGATGATATTGAATTATTCAAAGCCTTCTTGAGTATTAAACGTGATTCGTGGCTTAAATAATTTTGAGGTGTTAAAAATGTATATCAAACACAAATTATATCTTGAAGATGTTAAACGTGTTGCAAATGAAAATTTATCTTGGAATGATCTCAAAAATAAATCATTACTTATTACAGGTGCAACAGGAATGATCGGAACAATGATCGTTGACGTTTTAATGCAGAAAAATGTTGATGACAACTTAAATTTGAAAATCTACGCTGCCGGACGTAATTATAAAATTGCTCAGAAAAGATTTGCTGATTATCTTTCAAGTGATAATTTTGAATTTGTAAGATTTGATGTCAACGAGCCGATCAATTTTGACTTTAAAGTTGACTTTATAATTCACGCAGCGAGCAACACTCATCCGAAACTTTATTCATCTGATCCGGTTGCAACGCTTATGACTAATATTTTAGGGACTTACAATCTTTTGGAGTATGCAAAAACTTCAGCGATTGAAAAATTTTTATTTCTCTCGACGGTTGAAATTTATGGTCAAGCACTTGAAAATGATGATACTTTCGACGAAAATTATTGTGGCTACATTAATTGCAATTCATTTCGTGCAAATTATCCTGAAGGCAAGCGTGCAGGTGAGGCTCTTTGCAATGCTTACATTGAGAAATATAAAATCAACATAATAATTCCGAGACTCAGCAGAATTTACGGCGCAACGATGAGACTTGACGATAGCAAAGCAATGAGCGAATTTATAATGAATGGCGTTAGAAAAGAAAATATTATTTTAAAGAGTGAAGGCTTGCCGCTTTTTTCATACTGCTATCTTGCTGATTGTGTGAGTGGAATTTTTTATTGTCTGCTTAATGGTGAATGTGGTGAGGCTTATAACATTGCTGATTCAAGTGAAATTATTTCGTTGAGGGCGATCGCTGAATACATTGCTGAACTTTCTGATCGGAAGGTTATTTTTGAAATTCCGGATTCTTCTCAAGCAAAAGGATTTTCAAAAGTCGTTCGAGGAGTTATGAGCAATAAAAAACTTCGATCGCTTGGCTGGACTCCATACGATGACACTAAGTCCGGCGTTAAGAAGACAATCGAAATTTTGAGAGATGTTGTTAATAATTTTTGAGGTGGATTCATTTGTCAGAGGAAAATTTTAAAAATAAAACTTGGCAGGATTTTAAATTAGAATGTCAGAGTAAAAAAGTTATTCTGTATGGTCTCGGATCACTTTTAAACAATTTATTCCTCAGAGTAAATGAAAAAATTTCAATAATTGCGGCAGTTGATAACGATAAAAGCAAGCAAGGTCATAAATTAGGCGAATTTTTCAATGAAATTGATCTTCAAGAAGCAAGTGAAATTTTGATCAGTTCACCAAAAATTTTGGACTCTTATAATCCTAATGAAGTTGTAATTTTAATTTCGAGTTTAAGATATTCAGAGGGTATAATTCAAGATTTAGCGAATGAAAAGTTTTTTAATTGTTTCAGTGTTTTACACCTTGAATTTAATTATAAGGAATCATTGCGAAAAAAAAATCTTCCTGTTGACGATACGAATAATTATATTAGAGAGTACGCAAAATTTTGCGCTGAAAATTTTCCTATTCAAAAAAATAAAATTATTTTCGGCGGTATGGATCGTTATCCTGAACACGGTCGAGCGATAACGGAACAACTTTTGAAACTTGATAAAAATCTTGAAATTATTTGGCTGACGAACACGCCTAATATTTTTTGTCCAAAGAATGTTAAATTAATTTATGAAGGCAAATGGAAGAATTTTATTTATGAGCTTGAGACAGCAAAATTTTGGATTTTAAATATGCCGCTGCGAGTGCAGGCGATCAAACGTGAAGAACAAATTTATATTCAAGTTAAGCATTGGAGCAGTATTACTCTGAAAAAATTTTATCTCAACGAAGAAGTCAACGATTTTGAACGTGAAATTTGGAAACAGAATGGTGATTTGATCGATTTTATGATCAGCGGTAGTGAATTTGATGAAAAAACTTGTCAACGAGGTTTTAATTTCCATAAAAAATTTCTTCGTTTCGGCTCACCTAGAAGTGATATTTTATTTGATCCGCAGCCTTGCAGAGAAAAAATTTTTGATTTGTACAACCTTGATCGCAATGAAAAAATTTTGTTATATGCCCCAACTTTTCGTGCTAATTCACAATTTCAAGATTTAAATTATGAATTGCTTTTGAAGTTATTAAGAAAAAAATTCGGTGCGGAATGGAAAATTTTTGTAAAATTTCACCCGTCAATGAAAAATTTTTCAGCGATCGAAAATGAATCTGTTATAAATGTCAGCAATTACGCTAACGGACAAGAATTGATCGCCGCTGCTGATATAATGATCTCCGACTATTCAAGTATAATGTTTGAGTCTGCATATGTACTTAAGCCGGTTTTTTTATATGCGCCGGATAAAGATGAATATATCAAAAGTGAACGAGAATTTTTTATTGATTATGATAGCCTGCCGTTTCCGATTGCAATGACTAATGATGAACTTTCAAGGCAAATTGAAATTTTCGACATTGATAAATATCGCCGTGATGTGAAAAATTTTCTTAATAGATATGGAGTTAATGAAGATGGACAGGCAAGTGAACGAACGGCAAAATTTATTATTGATAAAATAGGTGAAAATGATGGATAACATTGATGAATGTATATCAGCGAATTTACATTTAACAGACAATTTCACATTGATCAACAAGACTTGGAATGATTTTTTTCAAGCGACTCAAAATAAAAAATTAATTCTCTACGGCTTGACCGATATTACAGAATTTTTATGGTTAAGGTGTGAAAATAAAATTGTTATTGAGGCGGCAATAGATAACAACAATGACAAGCAAAATCATAGACTTGATGAACTTTTTGATGAAACGACTTTACATGAATCACGAAATGTAAAAATTTCTTCTAAAAATATTCTTGAAAATTATCAGACAAATGAAGTTGTGATATTAATTTCAAGTCTAAGACGTTATGAAGAAATTGCAAGAGAATTAGAAGAGAAAAATTTTAATTGTTACTTTAGCATTCTGCATTTAGAATATAATTATCGAAAAAATAAAGAGTCATATAAAACGCTGGCAGATTATAAAAAAGAGTTTTCTAAAAATTGTGTGGAAAAATTTCCTATCGAAAGCAATAAAATTTTAATTTATATGGGAAATTACATTGAGCACGGCAAGTGCATAACAGAAGCATTATTGAAAGCAAATGATAATTTAGACATTGTTTGGATAGTTGACAAAATTTCTATCAATGCGCCTGAAGGTGTAAGAACAATTTATAATGGAAAGTGGAAACAATATTGCTATGAATTAGAAACTGCAAAAATCTGGATATATAATGCAATGCCTGTACCGATTTACAGTGTAAAGCGAGAAGGACAATATTATATTCAGACTAAACATTGGGGCAGTATCACGCTTAAAAAATTTGGATTAGATGATCCGGCTGTCAAAAATTCACCAGAAAGACAAATGATAACAAAGATCAATTCAAAGTGGACAGATTATATTATCACCGGCAGTGAGCTTGATGAAAATTCTTGTCGAAGCGGCTTTAATTTCAATGGAAAATTTCTTCGTTTTGGATCGCCGCGCAGTGATATTTTATTTAATCCCGAACATTATAAAGAAAAAATTTACAAATATTTTAAATTAAATTCTAGTGATCACATTTTGATCTATGCTCCGACATTTCGGGCTCATTCTAAACAAAAATATTTTATGAAGTGGCAGAATTTGAATTTTGATCTTTTAATTGAATCGTTAAAACAAAAATGGAATGGTGAATGGAAAATTTTTTTGCGGCTGCATCCCTTTGTTAAATTTAGTTCCAAACAAGTTAAATTATCAGACAAATTAATTGATGTCAGCAATTATGAAAATAGTCAAGAGTTGATAGCCGCATCAGATATTTTAATTTCGGATTTTTCAAGTATTATATTTGAACCGGCTTATGTTATGAAACCTGTATTTTTATTTGCACCTGACAAAGATGAATATGAAAAGAATGACAGGGAACTTTTAATAAGATACGATAAATTACCTTTTCCGATCTCAACGAATAATGAAGAACTTACAGATCAAATTAAAAATTTTGATGAAGAAAATTATCGTCACAAGATAAAAAATTTTTTTGATCATTATGGAGTAAAAGAAGATGGTCACGCATCAGAAAGAACAGCGGAATTTATAATTGACTTGTTATCGAGGTGATATATGAATGATTTTGATGAACACGGATATAAAAAATTTTAATGATTTTGCTAAGGATAAAGAAATAATTTGTTTTGGCTCCGGAAAATATTTAGATAATTTTTTTAAGCATTGCCCGCTAATCAATCAAATAAAATTTATTGTAGATAACAATCAAAGCAAATGGAATACAATTAGAAAAATTTCCGAGCAACAAAAAAAAATTTTATCGCCTGAAAATCTGCCGTTAAATATCAATAAAGACATCATAATTTTGATAACTGCAGGCGTTATAGGTGTAGAAATTTATCATCAGCTTGAAAATATGCAGCTGCCGAAAGATCAGAAAATTTTTTGGAGTGCATTTATTTTGAATGAGTTGGAAAGCTGGAAATTTTTATTTAGTAAACCGCTGCCAAATGATTTAAAAATTTCAACTGAGCCGTTGATTCCGAAAATCATTCATTATTGTTGGGTTGGAAAGAATCCTATTCCGAAAGAATATCAAAATTATATTGAAGGCTGGCGTAAACTTTGCCCGGATTATGAAATTATTTGCTGGAATGAAAAAAATTATGATATTGAAAAACATTCTTATATGAAACAAGCATATGAAGCTGAAAAGTGGAGTTTTGTTACGGATTATATGAGAAAAGATATTATTTATCAATACGGCGGAATTTATCTTGACACTGATGTTGAGATGATCAAGCGTCCGGATGAACTACTTTATCAAGATGGATTTTGTGGTATAGAATTTGCAGCGGATAATTCTTCATTCAAGGTAAATGTTGGGTTAGGTTTTGGAGCAAGAAAAAAATTTCCACTTATAAAAAAAATGTGTGAAGTTTACGATGGCGAAGATTTTAATTTTCGTGAAAGAAAATTTATGAAAATTGGTCCGGACTATGAAACTGAAATAATAGAAGAAAGTGGAATTAAAATTACCGGTGATTATCAAATTATATCGAATATGACTGTTTATCCAGTAGAAGTTTTGAGTGGAATAACTTATTTCAGCAGAGAATCTTTTGTTACGGAAAAAACTTTTACCCTTCATCATTATGCAAATTCTTGGAAGGATAAAATTAGACGTGAAAGAGAAATTGAAGCTCGGCGATTATACAAATTATGTAATAAAGTTGGTGATTTGTAAATGGATCTTTTAGATCGTTCGATAGAATTAGGCTTGCATTTGACAAAAAATCCTAAAATTTTCGGAAAAACTTGGGAAGATTTTTTTTATTCTGCCAGTGAAAGAAAAATTATTTTTTATGGAATTACTGATAATTTAGAGTTTATGTGGATGAGAGCCGACAAAGAATTAAAAATAATTGCTGCTGTTGATAATGATCCTAGTAAACAAGGCTTAAAATTAAAAGATTTTTTTGATGAAAGTGATTTAAAAGAGGCAAAAAATATTATTATTTCGTCTAAAGAATCATTGAAAAATTATCAATCTGATGAAGTGGTTATATTAATTTCAAGTCTCAAAAGTTATGAAGAAATCGCCGGTGAATTAGAAAATTCAGGCTTTGAAAATTATTTCAGCATAATAAATCTTGAATATAATTATAGGGAATCAATGCGGAAAAAAAATATTCCACTTATTACACGTGATGAATTTAAACATAATTATGCAAAAAAAATTGTCGCTGAAAATCCTGTGCAGAATAACAAGATAATTTTTTATGGTCACGGCTGTTACTCCGATCACGAAAAATATATCACTGAACAATTATTAAAAACAAATAAAAATCTTGATATTGTATGGCTGATGACTCGTAAATCTAATGATGTTCCAAAAGAAGTCCGCGTTATTTACAAAGTTAATTGGAAACAATATGTATATGAATTAGAAACGGCGAAAATGTGGATTTTTAATGGACTAGTTCCGGAATATATGATCAAACGTGAAGATCAAATCTATATTCAAACAAAACATTGGGGAAGCATTACATTGAAAAAATTTTATCTTGATGCGCCTTCAATTACCAACGTCAGTGATAATAAAAAATATTATGAAACGAATGGAAAATGGATCGACTACATAATAACAGGCAGTGAAATAGATGAACAATCAGTGCGTCGAGGTTATGGATTTAATGGAAAATGTTTACGTTTTGGATCAGCAAGAACGGATGCAATGTTTCATCAAGAAGAAATTAAATCAAAAGTCTATAGATATTTTAATTTAGATAATGACGAAAAAATATTGATTTATGCTCCGACATATAGATTTGCACAAGGAAAAGGCACAAATTTTGATCTCGGCTGGCAAGATTTAAATTTTGATCTTTTGCTGAAAACTCTCAAGGAAAAATTTGGCGGTAAATGGAAAATTTTTTTGAGACTTCACCCGATAATTAGAAATAAATCAATAAAAATTCAACGACCGGAATATGTAATTGAAGTAAGCAATTATGAAGACAGTGAAGAATTAGCGGCGGCGGCTGATATAATGATTTCGGATTATTCAAGTATAATGTTTGAACCTGCTTATGTATTAAAGCCTATATTTTTGTACGCACCGGATAAGTCTACTTTTGAAAAAAATGACTATGAACTTCTTATTGATTATGATTCTCTACCGTTTCCTATTGCTGTGACAAATGAAGAGTTAGCAATTCAAATAAAAAATTTTGATGAGATAACTTACAAAGAGAATGTAAAAAATTTTTTGGATCAATATGGTGTCCAAGAAGATGGACACGCAAGTGAACGTATTGTGAAATTTATTCTTGAAATTTATCCTTGAACAAATTTTTAAGAATTGAGATGATAAATTTGTCTTCAAATTGGAATACTGCCGATAAAACACTTTTATGTAGTGCCTTTGCATTTCTAGCCGCACTCGGATTTTATATTATGTATCCTGATAATGTCATTGCTGAAGGATTTCTATTCGTCGTTGAGGCGGCTTTAGTTGGTGGCGTTGCTGATTGGTTCGCCGTTACTGCACTTTTTAAAAAACCTTTGGGTTTTCCGTTTCATACTGCAATTTTACCGAATCGTCGTCAAGATTTTATTGATGCTTCTGTTCATATGGTACAGAATGAATTTTTTTCAAAGCGATCGATCTTCAAAAAGCTCAGTAAATTACATTTGTTACCGAATCTGTTGACATATCTCAAGCGTCCTGAAATTCGTCGTATGGTAATAACTTTGCTCTTCAATGAAATTTCAGTCTTCATCAATCGTCTTGATAAAGAAGCTGCTGCTAAAAAAATCTCTAATGAGATCAGAAAGACTTTGCAAGATATTCCGGCTAATATTTTAATTCACGAACTCGGACAATATCTCAAGCGTTCCGGCAAAGATAAAATTATTTTTGAAAATCTTGTTAATGCGGCTAAAAATACTGCGGCAAATGAAGACACTCGACGCAAAATCGAAAATATAATTGAAAATTACGCCGGTCAACAAACACAATCATCAAATTCATTTTCCGATCTTATGACAGGTTTAGCACAAATGCTTGATCTTGTTAATTTTCGTGAGGCTTCAGAAATTATGCAAAAACATCTTGTAGAATTTCTTGAAGAACTTTCTGTTGATTCGCCACTTCAGAGAGAAGTTTTATATCAATGTCATTCTGTAATTTCTGATGCGATCGATACCGTTGAATTTCGTGAATTGATTTATAGCATTCAAGTTGATGCGGTAAATTCTTTGCCACTTGATTCGATCATTCAAGATGCTTTGATCACGCTTGATTCAAAAATTTCTAAAGTTGACGTTGATAAAATCATTGATAAAATCGATTCTAAAAAATCTGACTCACCGGCAGAATTTATTTGTAACTTCTTATCTAAACAATTTGATCGATTGATTGAACTTTTAGAAGGCAATTCAACAATTAAAACTTCTGTTGAAAAATTTATTTTCGATCTTGCAGCTCGTTCAGCTATGACAGCTCGTCCGATCTTTGCAAACATTGCGCAGACTTCATTAATGAATCTCTCTGACGATCAGTTAAATTCACTTGTTTATAGCAAAGCTGAAGAAGATTTTATTTGGATTCGATTAAACGGATCGATCGTCGGCTCGATTATCGGTCTTGCTCTCTTCATTATAATTCAAGTAATTTCAATTTAAATCTTGACCGTTGAAATTTTGACAGTTATAATTCATATTGAAATTATTTTGTTAATTATTTTGAATTGCGGAGGACTCGTTAATGGAATTACCACCTATGGATATTATCATCGGTTTAATTTGCATCGTGATATTTGGGATTATTCTCGGTGCGTTGATCTATTTACCTGTTGCCGCTAAAGAATCACCACTGACGATTGAAAAACTTTCGGCAGATATAATTTTCAAGTACGTACCGGATTGGCTGCTGTTATTCGTCGGCTGTGTGATATTCATCTTAATAAGTTTTATGCTAATTAGCGGTTTTCTAAGATTTTAAATGCAAAAAAACTTCACCTCATTGAAGAATTTAACTTCGTAGGTGAAGTTTTTTAATTTTTAATGTTAAACAAAATTTCTCGTTTGCTTTGCAATGTCCTCAGCTCTAACTAAACCTTCACCAACTAAAATTCCATCGCAACCAACATTCTTTAATTTATCAACGTCTTCAATCGTAAACACTCCGCTTTCACTGATCAAAGTTCGATTCATATCAGCATAAGGCAACAACTCAATAGTATTTTCGATCGTTGTCGTGAAGGTTTTCAAATTTCGATTGTTGATCCCGATAAATTCTGCAGGTGTATTCAAAGCAATTTTCATATCGTCTTGATCGTGCACTTCAATTAAAGCGTCCATACCAAGCGACCAAGTTTTATACAAAAATTTTTTCAAAGTCTCAGGCGTTAAAATTCTAACGATCAACAGAATAGCGTCAGCACCTAAATATCTTGATTCATAAATTTGATATTCATCAATTATAAAATCTTTTCTCAAAAGCGGAATTTTAATTTCACTGCGAACTTTTTTGAAATCGTCATTGCTACCTAAAAAATGCGGATCAGTGTGCACTGATAACATTGTTGCTCCGTTATCTTCGTAAATGTGTGCAAGATCGATAACTGAATGAGTTTTATTTAAGCGACCTTTAGCCGGTGATTGTAATTTACATTCAGCGATCAATGACCAGGAATTTTTTTTGATTGCTTGAGACATTCTAAAATGTCCATAATTAATTTTTGATTTAAGATCGTCAAGAGACAAATTTTTTTTCGCCTCTTCAACGATCAATTTTTTATTTTCAACAATTTCAGCAAGTATATTTCTCATTTTTCCACCTCAAAACTGCATTAAAAAAGACAAAGCCCATTTTTGGTACTTTGCCTTTTCAACGAGATTAATTTGTTCTCTCTGCGATACATCACCCCTCATACCTTTTTACACGTTTCATTGAGTGGTGAGTTCAATTAACTTTCAAAAGTTTTTTCGCGTGCCTGGCGATTGGTGAGATCGTCGCGGCATTCAGAATTAATAAATGGTGAGTTCATTAACTCTTTAAAGTAACGCGTGGCATCTATTTGTTTTTTACAAGACGCAGTATAAACCATTTTTTTAAAAAAGTCTTTAGAGAAAGATGAAAATTAGATTAAAATTTTTTTCATTTTCTAATCTAATTTTAATAAAACTCATTTTTTTCGTTTGAAATACCAGATGAGAATCGCAATTACACAGATCACAATGAATGCAATACTTGCTTCGTGACCGATCGCTAATAGTTCTTTCCAATTCTCACCTAATTTTAAACCTGCGAATAAAATTAATGCTGTCCAAGGTAATGAACCTAAGAAAGTGTAAAATAAAAATTGTTTTAAATTGACGTGAGCAAAACCGGCAGGCAATGATATAAACGTTCTGACAACCGGCAACATTCGACTAAAAAATACGGCTTTAATTCCATACTTATCAAACCAGCGTTGTGCTAAATCAACGTGAGACTTCTTAATGAAAAAATATTTTCCATACTTATCAACGAAGGCACGACCTTTTAAACTGCCGACGAGATAAGCAAAAATTGATCCAAGCATACCTCCGATCATTCCTGCAACGATCGCACCGCTGAATGTCATTCGCTCTGCAAAGATCAGATAACCGGCAAAACCTAAAATTAATTCGCTTGGAATCGGTATGCAAGCATTTTCCATCGCCATTAAAATTACAACAGCGAAATAACCATACTGATCGATAAACGTTAAAAATGATTGTGAAATTTGTTCCATTAGATCACCTCAAAAAAATAGACTCATTCAAGAGTCAAATTTAAATTTATCTCAATATTAATTTTCAAAATATGGTCGGAACGATGAGATTTGAACTCACGACCCCTTCCACCCCAAGAAAGTGCGCTACCAAACTGCGCTACGTCCCGACACAGTGATTGTAGCATTTGAAATTTACGTTGTCAATATTCTTGTTTGAAATTATTTCTTCGTTACAACTTTACTAACTGTTTGCTTGACAACTTTGCTAACGTTATCAGTTACAGCTTCTTTAACCGCTTTACCTGCAACGACTTCAGCCAAAATTCCAACAAGTGCATTTTGAACGACACCAAGAACATCTTTCAAAAGTGCATTGTAGAGATCGCCGCCGTCAACGACACCACGACCATTTTCAGTAACAAAAAATTTCTTCGGATGCTCCGAATTTTTCAGAGCCTCATCAATTTTATCTTTTATGATCTTCTCAAGTTGTTCATTATTCAAGTTATTCACTCTCCTAAAAAAATTTTTTTCGTTCGTGAAATTATTTTAGTTTATTTACGAATCAATGTCAATCAAAAAAATATTTGCATTGATATTTGTACTAAATTATGAGATAATTTTTAAAAATTTGATTGGAGATGATTTTAAATGAAAAAAGTTTTTTCGATCGTAATTGCATTGATGATAATATTCATTGCAAGAGTTGACGCAGCGAATGGAACTGCTGAGTTGGTGATCTTTCACACCAACGATATGCACGCAAGAATTAGTAACGTTGATGATAATGAACAATCGATCGGACTTGCAGAAATTTCAGCGGCGGTGAAAAATTCAAAGTTGAAAAATCCTGACACGTTATGGCTTGATGCCGGTGATACTCTTCACGGTATGCCGAGAATTAATATCAGTCGTGGTGAAAATATGATCGCTTTGCTAAATAATTCTTCGCTTGACGCAATGTCACCCGGCAATCACGATTATAATTATGGTGCTAAACGTTTGATTGAACTGTCGAAGAAATTTAATTTTGCGATCTTGAGTGCTAACACCGTCAAGCAAGGCACTAAGAAAAATGTTTTTAAGCCTTACAAAATTTTTAAACTGCCGAACAATATTAAAGTTGGTGTCTTCGGTTTAACAACTCCTGAAACTGCTTATAAATCGAATCCTAAAAATACTGAAGGAATTGAATTTTTAAATCCTATCGATCAAGCTAAGTTGATGATTAAAAAACTTCGTCCGAAATGTGACGTTGTTATCGCCGTTATGCATATGGGTTTAGATCAAAGTTCTGAATTTACAAGTGATCTCATTGCTAAAAATGTTGAAGGTCTCGGACTTGATTTGATCATTGATGGTCATAGTCATACAGCTTTGACTGAAGGCTTAAATATCGGCGATACTTTGATTGTACAAACCGGCTGGCACGAATATAGACTCGGTCGTGTTGAGATCGATATTAAAGATCACAAAATTATTTCAAAGAAAGCTGAACTTTTAACCGCTGAAGAAGTCAAAATGATTGCTCCGAAACCTGACGCAGTTATTGAAAAAAATTTAGCTGAAATTGAGGCACGCAATGAAAAATTATTTAGTGAAGTCGTTGCAAAGTCCGATCGTGCTTTGACAAGTAATCGTTTGATCGTTCGTCGTCAAGAATCTGAACTTGGTAATTTAAGTGCTGATGCTTTCAAATGGAGGACTAAAGCTGATATTGCGATTGTCAATGGCGGCGGCTTACGATCTGATCTTCCTGCCGGTAATGTTACTCGTGGTGATATTATGTCGATCTTTCCTTTCGGTAATACCATTCAAGTTGCAGAAATCAGCGGTAAAAAGATTCGTGAAATGTTGAATCACTCTGTCTACGGTTATCCTGAATCGTTCGGCGGTTTCTTAGATGTCAGCGGCTTGACTTTCTCATTCGATCCAACAAAGCCGATCGGTTATAGAGTTGAAGAAATTTTTGTTAATGGTCAAAAACTCGACGAAAATAAAATTTACACTATGGCGGCTAATGATTTCATTCTTGCCGGTGGTGATGATTATGAAATGTTGAAAAATCTCAAGGTCGTTGGTGAATTTGAAACTTGCGAAGAAATTTTAGCTGATTATCTCAATGAAGTTGGAATGAATGGAATTGAAGTCGGCAGGATCAAGACTTTGAATGCAGTTGAAATGCCTGACGAAGTTGCTGACGGTGAAGAAATGAAACAAGCGGCTTAAAATAATTTAATCGGAGGTTTTGACGTTGAGAAAAATTTTTTCGTTAATAAGTTTTCTACTATTGATGATCTTTTCGGTAAGCACTTCAAACGCCGCATTAAAAAATTTTACTTCAGATGATCGTGAACTTGTCCTGCTTGATTCTGATGCACAAGATTTTTTTGATGATGGCGTTGCAATGATGATGCTTGCAACTTCACCTAATATTAAATTAATCGGCGTGACAATTCCAACGGGAACTTGTTGGTCAAAAGATGGTGCTGCTAGTGCAATTCGTCAGCTTGAAGGTCTCGGAATTAATGATATACCTGTTGCGATCGGTAAAACACCTAATTACTTAAAAAGACGCTTTAAAAATCTTGATCGTGAACTTGAAAAATACGGTCGTGGTTTTGATATGTATCTTGGTGCGGCTTATTATGATGAGCCTGCTGATTGGTTGACGGCTTATCGAAATAAATATAATTCTGATCCAAAACTTTCGCCGGTTAATGAAAATGCTGTTGATTTTATGATTCGTACGATAAAAGAAAATCCTAATCAAGTTACAATCATTGCGATCGGTCCGCAGACAAATTTAGCCGCCGCAATAAAAAAATCGCCTGAGATCATTCCGATCGTCAAGCGTGTTGTTTATATGGCTGGTGCATTCTTCAAAGAAGGTAATGTTACACCTGCGGCTGAATTTAATGTCTGGCTTGATCCGACTTCTGCAAAAAAAGTTGTTCGTTCACCTTTTAAAGAACAAATTTTTGTTCCGCTTGATACTTGCGAAAAAATTTTTATGACGCGCGAAGAATTTCGTCAATTTAAGAGATCGATCAAATCGCCGATACTCAAAGAAATGATCAATCAACCGAACATTGAAGAAAGAATTTTTGACACTGCAGAAAAAACTATTATTTGGGATGCACTCGCCGCCGCAGTTGTGATCGATCCGTCAATTATCACTGAAGAAATTACAATGCCTGTTGATGTCAATGATATTAAATCGCCGTCGTATGGTGAAACGCTTGCATATCGCAAAAGTCCTAAAGGTGCGCAGAATGCTAAAATTGTTTTGAATATCGATCAGAAAAAAATTTCGCAGATGTTGAAAAATCTTTTTGAATCGATCTGACGATTTCATTTAAAAAAATGTGATCCGATCGCCATAACAAAATAAGTGAAACCGGCAGCGATTAATGGACCAACAGCAATACCATTGAAGAAGAAAACGCCTGCCATAGTTCCAACAATCAACGAAGGTATCACGTGAGGATTAGACTGCATTAACGGAACACCAACGCCACCTGCCATTGCGGCAAGAAGTCCGGCAGTTACTGCAACAATTCCGATCGGAGTCTTGAATGAATTGATCATATCGCTGATTGTTACAGTTCCATCAGCGATCGGAATTAAAACAGCCGCCGTCAAAATTATTATTCCGAAATTTAAACCGTGACTGCCCATATAACTCAAAACTTCAGCGGAGCCGGTAACTTGACTAATAATTTTCAAAGCGATCACAATTACCGTTGCATAGACAACTGTCATATTGTGACCGACGAGACTCAAAATTAATACTAGACCTAAAGTTAAAAATTCATTCATTGATTCGCTCCTCAATTCTGTTTGACAAATATAATTAACTTTGAGTATTATAACATAAAAAATCCTTCACTTATGGTGAAGAATTTTTTTTGAAGAAAATCCATTCAATAATAAAAAATAAATTTTTTGTATACACTTTAAAAATTTTTCAACTTAATGTAAAATATAAAA
Organism: Selenomonadaceae bacterium; assembly: GCA_017476425.1. Lineage (GTDB taxonomy): Bacteria > Bacillota > Negativicutes > Selenomonadales > Selenomonadaceae > Quinella. The sequence continues at coordinate 5,351 of JAFUZV010000043.1, read as the reverse complement.
ATGTATTCAATTTCAAAATTAATTTTATTGGAGGCTTGCCATTTGATAAGATTAGACAGAAGAAAAAATGATCAGATGAGACAAACAACAATTCAAAGACGTTATCAAAAATACCCGGCAGGCTCAGCATTGATCAAAGTCGGTAACACAAAAGTAATTTGCGCCGCAACCGTTGAAGATCGTGTACCACATTTTTTAAAAGGTAGTGGTGAAGGCTGGATCACGGCTGAATATTCACTTTTGCCGAGTTCAACGCCGGAAAGAGTATCACGTGAAACTTTTGGAAGAGTGCAAGGACGATCGCAAGAAATTCAAAGATTGATCGGGCGAGCATTAAGATCAGTTGTCGATCTCAAGGCAATAGGTGAAAGGACGATCGCTATTGATTGTGATGTTATTCAAGCTGACGGCGGCACAAGAACGGCATCAATAACCGGTGCATTCGTTGCACTTGTTGAGGCTTGCAACACTTTTTATCAAAAAGGCGGCACTTTTCCGGTTACTGATTTTGTAGCGGCAATCTCTGTTGGAATTTCTTCGACGGGTGAAAAAATCCTTGATCTTTGCTATGAAGAAGATTCGACAGCGATTGCAGATTGTAATGTTGTAATGAGTGGTTTTGGTGAATTTATCGAAATTCAAACGACAGGTGAAAAGCGTCCATTTTCAAGAAGTGATCTTGATGAAATGTTGACGCTTGCAGAGATCGGAATTGATGAATTAATTTCTCTGCAAAAGGATGCTTTAGGCTCTCAACTTGTCTGGCGTGTCGGTAGAGTCGGATAAAAAAATTTTTATGAAAGCGATGATGAATTGAAAAAGATTGTAATTGCGACGAAGAATGAGAAAAAAATTTTGGAGTTGAAAGCCGCCTTTTCTGCATTGCCGGTTGAAATTCTTTCACTTGACGATTTTGGTGAACTGCCTGACGCGATTGAAGACGGTAACACTTTTGAAGAGAATGCAGAGATCAAAGCACGTTTCTTTATGTCGAAAACAAATTGTGCTTGCCTTGCAGATGATTCCGGTCTTGAGGTTGATGCTTTAAATGGACTGCCGGGCGTTCATTCAGCTAGATTCGTCGGTTATCACGGTGATGACGCTGCTAACAATCAGAAATTATTAGACGAACTTGATCGCGTTGGTGTCGCTGAAGCAAAATCTGATTATCGTTGTGCACTTGTATTTATCGATCTCAACGGAACAAAATTTGAAACTCAAGGTATTTGTTATGGAACTATCAAAAAAATTGCTCGTGGAACCGGCGGCTTTGGATATGATCCATATTTCTATTTTGACAGCGGCAAAACTATGGCGGAGCTTTCATTAGAGGAGAAAGATAAAATCAGCCATCGCGGCGCAGCATTGCGTCAAATGGTTGATCAATTAAAAAAATATTTATCAAAGAGGTAATTATTATCAAATTTAGAAAGTGTGTTTTTTATGAAGATAGGAATAATAAGCGATACGCACGGAAATTGGGCAGCGATAGATGAAGCAGTGCAGATCGCTCAAAAGATGGATCTTTGGCTTCATCTCGGTGATTGTACGCCGGACGCAGAATATTTAGCAACAACTTATGATGTAACGGTTTATGGTGTTGCCGGTAATTGTGATTGGCCTACTAAGACGACTTGTTATGAACGTGTAATTGATCTTGCAGGTCATAGAATTTTTATGACGCACGGTCACAATTATGGCGTTCGTTACACTCAAGAATATGTTATGGAAGCCGCCGAAAGTCAGAGTGCTGACATTGCAATTTTCGGTCATACTCACATTGTTGAATATCTTTCCGGTCCGCCGGTGTTACTTAATCCCGGAAGTGCCTCACGTCCTCGTGATGATGATCGAAGTTCTTTTATGATTATGGAATTGGAGCCGAACATTGCGCCGAAAATTACAATCGTTAGAATGAAACGTGTCCGATGAAAAAATTTCTCTCGTTGAGATCATTCGACGAGAGTTTTTTAATTTAATTAAAAAATTTTTGAGGTGATCAAATGAATGAACGCTTAAATAAACAATTACAATTTGCATTAGCGATCGATAAGGCGAAAAATATTTTTCGACAAACTCACTTATCAGATCACGGACGCAATGAAAATGATGCTGAACATTCTTGGCATATGGCGATAATGGCTTATCTTCTCAAAGAATATTCAAATGAGCCGATCGACATTTCAAAAGTTATGTTAATGTGTTTGATTCACGATCTTGTTGAAATTTATGCCGGTGATACTTATGCTTATGATGAGGAAAATTTGAAGACTCAAAAGGCTAGAGAAGACATTGCAAAAGAAAGAATTTTTTCACTCTTGCCTGAGGATCAGAAAAAAGAATTTATTAAATTGTTCGATGAATTTGAAGAATATCAAACGGCGGAGTCAAAATTTGCCCACGCTATGGATAATTTACAGCCGTTGATTTTAAATGATAGTAATGATGGTGGTGATTGGCGGGCTCATCAAGTAACGGCTAAACAAATTTATGGTCGTCAGTCAAAAACAAAATTAGGATCAGAAAAATTATTTGAATTGACAGATAAAATCATTCAAAAGAATATTGATAGCGGCAATATTAAAAAGTGATTTAAAAATAAAAATTTCCGTTGATCGAAAGTGATCAGCGGATTTTTTATGCACTGAAAAAATTTTTAATCACGTTTGATACTGTGAACAAGATCAATAATGCTGTCGATCAAGCCGCCGTTATCTTCATCATCATTTCTTTTGCTCTTGCGTGGCGAATCCTCATCATAATCAAAATCTTGATTCTTGCGTTTCTTTTTGGCGTTCTTGAGTTTTGCCGCTGCTGCTGACAAATTTTCTCTATCTTCACTCATCATTAGTCACCTCATAAAAAAATTTTTTCCTTGATAGATTTAATATTTCAATTACAAATATATTTTATAAAAAATTTTCTCTGAATGCAACCGGTGATCAAAAATTAAAGAATTAAAAGAAAAGTGATTAATGAACTAAAAATTTTTTGTGAAATTTTTTAAAGTAAATAACTATGTTTGCAATGAAGTTTTCTATATCGTATAATAATTTATATTTAATTTTTAGTGAAAAATTTCATACGAGGTGATTTAAATTGTGTTTAGCGTTTCCGGCAAAAATTATTGAGAAGAAAGATTTTTTAGCGAAAGTGGAATTGTCCGGCGTAACTCGTGATGTAAGTTTAATGCTGTTGCCTGAGGCTAAGCTCGGCGATTATGTTTTAGTTCACGCCGGTTTTGCAATGCAGATTGTTCAGAAGAAAGAAGTTGATGAAATGCTTGCACTCTTCGACGAAATGAATGGTGCAGAAAGAAGAATCTGAAAATAATTTTTAATTATCAATTCTCAATTAACAATTTAAATTTTGCAGGATAGTTAAAATTTTTGCAGAATGATTGAAAAAAATATTTTTAAAAAGGACGAAGGCGAGGCGATGAAATGTTAAGAGCACAGAGTGTCGATACATTGCGAACCGGAATGAAAGTCGGCAGAAATGTTCTTGATCTTGATGGAAAAGTTTTGGTTAAAAGTGGTACGATACTTTCAGATAATACGATCAGAACATTGAATGGCAAAAATGTTTTTTCGGTTTATATTGATGTGCCTGAAGAAGAAATTCATATAGATATAACCGGCAATGAACACCTTCTTGACGGTAAATATCTTGATCGTTATAAAAAGACTTATAATCGTGTTCAAAATATTTATTATAAACTTGGAAGAGAAGATATTTTGGAACTCGCCGATCTTGAAGAAGTTTTGCAAGAAGAAAATATCAAGGAACTTTGTGACGGTGCAACCGCTGTCACTCAAATTCATAATATGACACGTGACGGCGATTATGTAATTCATCACGCTACTAACGTTGCAATTCTAGCCGGACTTATGGCTAAATGGATGAGAGTTAATTGGGATAAAACTCGTGAACTTGTTATGGCTGGTCTTTTGAGTGAAGTTGGTAAAATGAAAGTGCCTCGTACAATTCTCGACAAAACCGGTAAACTTGAACCTGAAGAACTCGACAAAGTTAAACGCCACGTTGATTATGGTTATGATATGCTAAAACGTTCCGAGCTTAAGAAATATAAAGATGTTTTGCTTGCGATTCTTCAACACCACGAACGTTGTGACGGCAGCGGTTATCCTAATCGCCTCAAGGCTGATGCTATTTGTGATTACGCTAAAATTGTTGCGATTCTTGATATTTATGACGCTATGGCGGCTAATCGATCTTATGCTAAGAGAAATTCACCTTTCGACGTTTTCAAGATCATTTATGAAGACGTTTTAAAAGGTAAACTTGATACTAAATATGGAATTAAATTTATCGGTGAATTGTGTCACGCTTTAACCGGTAATTGGGTCGGACTTTCAAATGGTGAACGTGCTAAAATTGTTTATATCGCTGAAACTCGTGTTACTGCTTTGCCGATTGTCCAGACTGTTAAAGGTGATTTTTATGATCTAAATACTCGTCACGATATTAAAATTGAAGCATTATTGACGGCTAATGAAGTCAATTAATTTTGATTAAAGAGTTTTGAAAAATTTTCAAGACTCTATTTTTTTGTCGAAATTAAAATAAATTTTCTGATAACTTATGTCGCTGAGCGTGATATAATAGAGAAAAAATTTTTTTCAGCGGAGATGTGTATAATGATGAACGGCATAGGCATAAAAGATATGAGAGCATTTTTTGCAGTCGTCGAAGAAGGCAACATAAGTCACGCAGCGCAAAGATTAGACCTTGCACAGCCGGCACTTTCAAGGCAGATGAAACGACTTGAAGAAATTTTAAATGTAAAACTTTTTGAACGTGGATCACGTCGAATCAGATTAACTGAAGCCGGTAGAGTTTTTTATTCACGTGTTGAAAAAATTCTTGGAATGGTTGACGGAACTATCAGAGAGATCACAGAGATCGGCTCCGGTGATAAAGGATCGATCAGACTCGGCACAATTATTTCTTCCGGCGCAATGATTTTGCCTGAACTTCTCAACGCTTTCCATAAAAAATTTCCTAATGTAACTTTTGAAATTTGGGAAGGTGAAGGTGCAAGAATTTTAGAATTGCTTGATAACAGACTGATCGAAATTGCGATCACTCGAACGCAAGTTGACAATTTAATTTATGATTCGCTTGTATTGCCTAATGAGCCGCTTGTAATGGTAATGAATCAATCGAACAGCTGCGGCGAATCTGTTGACGAAGTTAAATTTACTGAACTTCAAAATAAACCGTTGATAATTCCTCTTCGTTGGAAATCAATTTTTGTGACTAATTGTCGTCGGCTCGGCTTTGAACCTAAAATTATGTGTATTTCTGATAGTATCGTCCAAAATCTT
>JAFUZV010000042.1 GCA_017476425.1 Selenomonadaceae bacterium | reverse complement strand
TTTAGCCGCCGTATAATTTGCACTTGAGGAGCGAATGATCGTATTTGTGAAATTAATAATGCCTTCGTTGTCAGCATTGCAGTTAGGTAAGACAGCTTTAATTTTGACATCCTTATTCTCACGCATATTCTTGATCCACGTCGCAATATAATAACCGTCTGTATTTTTGTTGCTCATATCTGACGATCTGATTTGCGGCACCGCTAAATAATCAAAATCCGCCGTCTCTATCGTCTTTAACGCCTCTGCATATTTTTCCGCTGAAGTCAATGCAACTTCTTCGGTTACCGTTATTGTTGACGGCGTGACACTCGTTGACGTTGTAGTGTCCGTGCTGTCAAGATCATCATCAACAGGATCATCACCATTTTGCACTACCGTTTCAACCGTCTTTGTATTTTTCGGTGAAATAAAATAGACTAACACTTTTTGCGGCGTTGTTTGATAACCTGTAAGTGCTAGCCTCATTTGCTCTTGATTTTCTTCTGTTGCGTCCGTCGGTATGTCGTCGACCGTGTAAAGTGTTAAATAATCTTGCGTGAGGCTTTTATTTTCCTCTTCAAGGATTAATAACACTATTCCGCGTTGCGATCTGTCGATCGCTGTTATTCCGCGTTCTCTAAATGCCACGTTAACTGTTGGCATTTTCAATTTTGCCATTCTCGTCATCTCCGATCATTATTTTTAAATAATATTCTTCTTCTGGTTTTAATCTCTCTTTTTGACCGATTCGGCGAATAAAAGAAAGGTTTATTTCTTCATCGTCTTGATCTGCGTCAAAATAATTGAATTGCATTGCTACTGAAACAATGTCAGCTCCTTCACCGTCAATATCGCTTTGCAATTCTTGAAAGTGAATCCATCTTTTACCGACTTGCAAGCCGCGCCAAAATTTTTGTATGATCGCGTCTTGTATGTCGTAGAGTTCCAACGCTTTGCAAACGCCTTTTTGTGCAAAATAAGTAACTATCATTAAGCATTCATTTTGATTGCGATTTGCTCTTTCGCTGTCAGCTCTCGTTGTCTTGACAAGTTTCAGAAAAAAGCAAGGATTTTCATAATTCTCTAGCACTTCATCAAGATAGATCGGCAAATCTGCTATTGTTTTAAGTTTATCCCTTGCCGCCTTTAAAATTTCGCTTTGCTTGATCATTTTTCGATCTTCGCTTTCACTTCATTCATAAATTTCTCCAACTCTTGCCGGACTTCGCCGGAATGTTCAAACGTTTGTACAACTCGCTTAAAAAAATATTTCCCTTGCACAAAGCCTTTGATCTTGCCTTTAAAAATAAGGACGTGACCTCTTTCAACTAAATGAAAGTGCGGAGCTCTTGTTCGCAGTTGATATTCAGAATCAAGCGCAGTTGATCCAACGATTTTACCTGTCCAACTTTGTTTTAACTTCTTGCGATTCGTCTTTTGTCGACGCGTTTTCCAGTTAAAAACAGTGTTCGGAGCTTTACCGATCGGTGATGCAGCGATCGCTTTTCGCTTGAGAGTGTTACCGATTCGCCGTAAATACTTTTGTGACAAATCAGGGTATTCTCTGCCAACTTCTAACAGGCGATTGATAAAATCATCTAAGTTGACAAATTTTAATTCTGCACTCACGTCGACCACTCCTCACTCTGTTTAAATTTCAAACCTGTTGCAGTATTGCCGCGCTTTTTCTCAACACATCGCAATTCTAAAACCTCGTGAGTCATTTCAGGATCAACAATGCTGACAACTTCAAATATCTGCTTGTGATAACGAACTTTGCAACCTTCATCAATGTTATCACGATAACGGATCGTAATTTTCACCGTCTCTTCGTTCGCCGTCCGTTTCACTTCTAAATATTCTTTGCCCCTAAGAGGTTGAATGCTTGCCCAGATATTTTTGTAAAGAATATTGTCGTCAATCGTTTCAAAATCATTAAATTCACCTGCAACGCCGCTGATTATGTCGACTTTTTTGTTAAGCGTTCCAACGTTAGCTATCATCGCTTTTAACCTCTTCAGTCCACGAAGGCAATATTTCGCTATAACTAGGCTTGTAATTAGGAAGGTTGAAAAGATCAATCACCCAGCCGTAGCCACGTTCATAGAAAATTCTTTTTGCGTAATATTCGATCTCGTGCTTGTTCGTATGTCGTCCTTTGTGTTCAAAGATCATTGCTTCTTCAAGGTTGTAATTGTGAATTGCACAATATTGCATTATCTTTTTAAGGCTTTCGAGTTCATTACCCGGCGCAGCCGCTAAGTTAGCAACCCATTTATCAACGTAACGATTTTTATAAACCGCCGTCGAATTTCCACCGCCGCCGCTTGTATTCTGCGTCTCTGTGTAAAACGCCGCTTTAAATTCTCTATCGCTGACGTTTGCTATCTCGCTAAATGTTCCGCTTGCGTCAAATAATTCCCTTAAATCTTCATATCCCAACGGCGCATCATCTTTCGGATCTATCCACGGATCTATCAATTCTTGATGTTCAAATTGCCAATTCAAATGAAATTCTTCAACTATTACCTTGTCCATCGTCTTGTGCATTTGCAATTCAAATTCACTATCTCGCGTGAAATATCCTTGCAACGCCGCCATCAATTCATTAAAAACCGTTTCAGCTCCTGCAGGTGATATGCTTTTAAGATAGGCAATTCTTTGCTCCAGTTCTTCTCTTATACTCATTGCAATTCCGCCTTTTGTGTCAATCTCAACTGCGCTATCATTGCTGTTAAGCCGCTTTCTTTGATGTCTTGGAATTTGCTCATTTCGTCAGGTCTCTCAAGCGATCTTGCTACCAACGTAACGATCAAATGTAAGTAAAGAGGATTTGAATAATCTTTGATAACTCCTGCGCCTTCAAGATATTTTTCTGCGCTGAATTGATAGAAAGTTGCATTTGCAATTTCATCTTCGTTATCGCTATCAATATGAAGTAACCTTGCAAGTTTTAACACGTCAATTTCAGTTGCGGTTGTGTAACTCGTTGCCGTTGTGTAAGTTATTTCATTCATTTTGATCAAGTCGTTGTAGCTTTCTTAGTAATTCTCAAAAATCCATTCTTGCGAACAACGTTGCCGCCTAAAAATTCAACGCCTCTGAATGCCGTCATTCCTTGCTTAAATTTAAAATCTGTTGACTTTTCAACTTTCAACGGGCTGAAGTCGACGAGCATATAATTAGAAAGTGAACCATACGCCATACAATAATCACCGGCGGTTGTGTCAGCTGAAGAAAGCGGCTTGCAAGCACTATTAATAATATAGTTGATGCCGTTGATCGTGCCGTAATTGCCGTGCGCTTTGATATCGTAAAACGCCTGTTTATTATTCGTGCGGACGTTTGCAAATGCAAGCAAATCAAGTTTTGAAAGAATCAACACCGCCGCGTCTTCGACTTCTTCATCGCCGCCATAATTATAAACAATTTCATTAAGTGTCTTGTCGTCAATCGTCGTAATTGCAAGATCGGTATCGCTGTCGATCGCCGTTGCTTTTGCGCTGAAAATTCCTGTTAACTGGTTGCTGTTGCCGCCGCCTACAAGGATTTGACGAGTAATTAACGCTCTCATTGACGTGCGAATATTAGTAAAAACGGTATCAGCATATGGCGCGGCTGGCAACTCCTCAAGTTCTTCTGTAATTTCACAATACGCAGTTACTTTGCTTTTGGTGATTTCGGCGTAGTCGAATTGCGTTTCTGCGTCCGTTGCGTTATTACCTTCGCCGGTGTATCCGCCGAGTGCCACACCTTTAATATAAGGTTGTTTGAAGGATTCACCGTTGGGGAGTGAAAAATGTTGCACGTTATCGATCAATGACGATACAATATTAAAATCAGGTTTAATATCAGTGCTATCATATTTTGGGAGCACGATAGTTGTACCTGAGCCGATGGTGATGGTTCTAACTTCGGTTAATGGACTTAAGTCGCTTTGCACGGCGCGGCGTTCTTTTAAATCTTTACCGGCTTGATCTCTTGATTCAATGATTTTTTCAAAGTTACTTCTGCTTTCACCTGCAGTCTTAAAACCTGCACCAGGCATATAAGAAGGAGCATTGCGCTTTTCTGTCTGATTTTCCGGCACTTCATTATTAACCGCCGCTGTTCTTTCATCAGGCTTGCTTTCGCTTTGTGCAAATCTCAAAGCCATAATATCGTCATTCAAATACTGAATTTGATTTTGAATGTCTTTCAACTCTTCAAGGCTTGCAGTTTTACTTTTTTCTACTAATTCTGCTTTGCGCTCTTCTTTCTTCTTGATAATTTCTGAAATGTTCATATTTTCATACCTCCGATAATTTTAATTTTTTCTCGATAATTATTTAATTTTTGACTTAACGGCGGATATTTTTCTTTTGCCGCTTTCAAAATTTCTTCTTCATTGTTTCGTGCTGACACATCTGTTTGATCATATGCAGGATAAGTAACAACACTCACTTCAAATATTTTTGAAATTGATTTAATGGTTCTCAATGGATAATCACTTTCAAGATCAGACCATTCTTCACTTTCAACAGTAAATGCAAAACTCATTCCGCTGATGTCGCCGCGTTGAATAGCTGAATATAATTTCTTTGATTCGCTATTGCCTTCAATGTCTAAAACTGCGCGGATCGCTAAACCTTTTTCATCAATGCTAAGTGTCATTGTGCTATTAGCGTTTCCGGCTTTTGACCTTGCTAACGGCACTAACGGCTTATGATTAACAAATAAAAAGACATCTGACATATCTGTTTTGTCAAATGCCTTGCTATCTATTTTCTCACGGAAATAATTTAATTTTATTTCTTGATTAAATACCGCTGCGTGCCCGCTTATGATTTTTTGATTGCCTTCCGCTACCGCCGTTCTTAATTCCGCGTTTTCTATGTATCTCCTTATTTTATCCAACTTCGCTGTCACCTCTCTCAAATAAATTCTGTTCCTTTAAATTAGCCGCGTACTCCAGACGCTGACAGGCTATTTCAAAATATTTTTCGCTGAGTTCAAAACCTACATAACGACGATTTAAATTTATCGCCGCTACTGCCGTTGTTCCACTTCCAAGAAAACAATCTAAAACTGTGTCGCCTTCTTCGCTACCGTCTCTCATCAACTTTTCTATAATTCCCAACGGCTTTTGACTTGTGTGCACTTTTCCGCCGTCTAGTCGGCAATTTTGACAAAAGCCAGGTATCCCTAAAATCACATTCGTTAAGCCTTTTTTGTGAAATTTGTTGTCATTCGTTGCAAATAAAATCATCTCGTGCGAATAAGTATAAAAATTTCCTGCAGACGCGCCTTTGTGCCATACTAAACAATTTCTAATCGGTATATTTTCCTCAAGCATTGCCGTTAAATAAAAACCTTGACTGCGCCAATCACAAAACCAATATAACGTGGCTCGGTAATTCATCACTCGCTTAAATTCTCTGAATAACTCTTTATAAAACGGCTTGCAAATCGCTAAGTCTAACATTTGCGCTTTATCTCCGTAGCCGTGCGTCATTCCAGTGAAGTACGGCGGATCACAAATGATGCAACTTATTGACTTGTCAGCAATTTTCTTTATACCGTCGAGACAATCCTCATTATAAATTTCATTCAGTTTTAACACTCATTCACCGCCTTCTGCGTTGTCGCTTAAATCGTCTTTGCCGCCTTTGAGTTTCCCTATCTGTTGACTGGATATAACTTTCAAAAAAACTAAAAAAGCCGTCAAACGGCTGATATTTTGTTGACAGAAAACCCGCCACGTTGTAAAATGTAATTGCTTATAAAACATTACACAACGCTCACGGCGGGCTTCTTGTTGTATTTTACCGCCTTTAGCGTTTGTTGTCAAGAAAGGTAGGTAAAAATATGAAAGACCAAAACAAAGTCGTCGATCTCATCGATCAACTCAAAGCTGAGGCTGAAACACCTTTTGAACTTCATCGAATTGAAGTTTTGGAAAAAGATTTATTAGAAGGTGCTCCAACTATCGAGATTATCGACGAAACTCACCAAAAATTTAATGGAACAATTTACAGCAAAAAAGATAAAGAGAAAACAGGTCATTATTTCCGCTATATTCCTATTCATCGTGCTGTTTGGCAATATCATAATGGGGAAATCCCTCAAAATTACCATATTCACCACATAGACGGGAACAAAGACAATAATTCTATCGAAAATCTTTTACTTTTGACTATAGCTGAACACACTAAACTTCACCATCAAGTTAGCAAAACGCTTCACATCTGCGAATATTGTGGAAATGAATTTTGGGCATATACCAATCAAAAGCGTTTTTGTTCGCACGCCTGTTACCAAAAACACCATTTACAAGAAACACAAGAGACACGCTTTTGTGCTATATGTGGCAAAAGTTTTTCAGCAGATAAATATAGCAGTACCGCTTGTTGTTCCAAAACTTGCGGGCATAAACTTCAATCAAAAACTAGAACACTCGCTTTGAAAGAAAGAATTTGCCCCATTTGTGGTAAAAAATTTTTAGTCCATAACTATGAACAAAGAAAATATTGCTCCGCTGAATGTGCAAACAAAGCAAGAAGTTTATCACATCTAAAACCACCGCTCGAAAAAAATTGTGTAATATGCGGCAAAACTTTTTTCACAAAAAAGAAAGAGCAATTTTGTTGTTCAACTTCTTGTGCAGCTATATCACAAGGTTTAAAGAAAAGAAAAAAACACAATTAATTTTCATCATTCAATTTAATTTCTTCTTCTTCTGACTTTCCCTTTCTTGGCTTTTTTTGGCTTTTTTGTAATTGGTAAGAATTGACGAGATTCACGTCAATATAATTTAGACTCTGTAGGCGGCGATTTCCTTCAGGTATCGGCGATAAGCCATATATTTCTCTCATTTCATTTAAGGTTAATATACCAGTGTCACGACCTAAGATCGCCAGTTGCCGCTTTTCGCTGACGTTCATATACGCAACTTTTGAATAATAAGCTCGGACTCTATGACCTACGTCCTTCTCTCTTTGACTGAATAGTTTTGCACTCATCGCTTGTTCAAATTCAACAATAAAATCTTCAATGCAATTTTGATAAAATGCCGTGTGCTGATCCGAAGTATAATCACCATTTAAGATAGCGGAACTCACGCCATATCTTTCACGGATTATATCTTTCACGAAATTTAAAATCGTTTCCGGCACTTCAGGGAATTTCTGCTGTATAGGTGTAAAATCAGTCGCTAAGTCGATAGCTACTATTCCACTTTGTGAAGTATGCAAATGCTCTTCAAAATTATCACGGCTCATTTTCATCTTTTCGCCGTCTGCTAACGTTTTAACCGTCAACACGCCATTTAATCCTAAACTTGACTGCACCATTTTCGGTAAACCTTGCAACAATTCATCAAGCACGGTTAATGATCTCATTGTGCTTTGTTCGTTGACTTCACCAAAATCATCACCACCGCCTATAAGTGTTGAAGTTCCTCGCCGCCACCTCAAATGAATTATATCATCATAAGGTAAAATATCAGTCGTGCCATCTCTCCAGTAAAACTGGATCGCCCAGCGTCCGTCATCAAAATGACCTAACTCAGCACTTATGGGATCAAGCGGGTAAAACGCTTTGTACTTTTTAAAACGCTTGCCGTTGCTTATTACAATTTCGTATTCAGGATAGATAAAGCAATTCATCCTCTTTCTTAATAGCCAACTGCAACAACTTAAAAAATCCTTTGTCGGTTGCAAAGGATTAGGCTGAAATTGAAATAATCGAGTTATATCATCATTCAATCTTTCAACGCTGTTGGACTTCTGCAACACTGATACAACTTCAATCTTTGATATTTCAACTGCAATGCGATCAAGGCAATTATTCACAAAATCAGAATAATAAATATTATTTCCGAACGAAGAAAACACCGCGCGGGAATCGCTTAACACTTCATAAAGCATTTTTTGATCGCGTTTTCGCTTGAATCTTTCAAACAAGCCTCTAAGATAATTGAATACACCCAATCGCATCACCACCTTTATTTTATAATAACTCTTTGCAAGTCTAAATATTCTTTGCGATACCTTGAAAACGCCGCATAAGAAATAATTAACGCTACTGCGCCGTCAATTCTATTCTTGCTTGCACCGTACGCTTTAACCGGCATCATTTGACCGAGATTGTTTAATTTAACCGCTACATTTGACAAGCACCATTTTGTCACTTGATTGTCTTGATAATTTAACTTCTTAAATTTCAAATCGCTTTCAAGTAAACTCATTGCATTGCTCATACTTCCAAAATTCATAGGGATTCTTTCGAGGACTTCTGCGCCGAACAACCGCGCTAATTCATTTCTTAAATCTCCGGCGTGCCAAGCGTCATATCCTATTTTAAATGGTTTCGCCTCGTATTCCGTTAAGAGGTTAAAAAACCATTGACTAACCATTGAAGTGTCTACTTCATTGCCTGGACATATCGTCACTAAGCCTTCTGCCGCCCATTGACGGTAATTTTTTTGCTCAGGATTTTTAGAATCGTTTAAAATTGCGTCCGCTTTTGCCTCAGGCACAAAATATTTTGATAAAACATATCTTTTAGTTGACGTTGGATCGGTAAAAATCGCCGTTGCCGCCGTCAAGTCCGTTGTTTCTGATAAGTCAAAGCCGCCTATGTAAAATTGTCCTCGTAGCTTTTCAACGTCAAATTTTTCTACATTTAAAATAGTATCAGCCGTCAACCACGCCGCCGAACTGTTTTGCTTAAGATTAAAATCCTTCGCTAATACAAATGCACGAGTTGCCGCTGATAATTTAGCGTCCTCAACCATTCCACGCAGAAACGACCATTTTTTAACAACGCCTAACGCAGGATTTGATTTATACCAACTTTGCTCATCTTGCCAAATTTCCTCTTCAGAATCTTGACAATACCAAAAGATCAGCATATTCGGCTTTTCAACTTCATCATTTAAGATTGACGATGCTAATTTTAATCTTTCATCAAGATAGCCGCCGTCAGTGAATCCTTCTGTTGTTAATTCTAAATAAATCGGTTCTTCTTGCGTTGA
>JAFUZV010000041.1 GCA_017476425.1 Selenomonadaceae bacterium | reverse complement strand
TTCAAAAGTGCAACTGATTCAATATGAGTTGTGAATGGAAACATATCGACAGGCTGAATTATTTTAGTTGTGAAATTGTTTTCAGTGAGAATTTTTAAATCTCTTGCAAGCGTCGCAGGATTACAAGAGACATAAATAATTTTTTCCGGCTTGAGTTTAGCAATCGTCAACAAAATTTTTTCATCACAACCTGCACGAGGCGGATCAAGAACGATCACGTCAGGACGAATGCCTAATTTCGGCAACATTATTACTGCGTCACCGATTCTAAATTCAGCATTTCGAATATTATTCAATCTTGCATTAAGTTTAGCATCAGCGATCGCCGAGCTGACGATCTCTAATCCGTAAACTTTTCTAGCGTGTCTTGCAAGAAATAAACTGATCGTACCTGTTCCACAATAAGCATCAACAACAATTTCATCACCTTGCAATTCAGCGAACTCCAAAACCTTTTGATATAACTTTTCAGCTTGCGAAGTGTTGACTTGAAAAAATGATCGTGCTGAAATATTGAAATTAAAATTTTTGATCTTGTCTTTGATCGTACGCTTGCCATACAAAATTTTAGTCTCACGACCAAGAATTACATTATTATGTTGAGGCTGAATATTTTGTTGAATGCTTGTAATGTTCGGCAATTCATTTCTCAACGCACGGACGATCGATTTTTCATTAGGCAAATTCTCTGTCGCCGTGACAAGTACTAACATAGTTTCATTATCGCCGACTCTGCCCATAACGTGACGAAGTACTCCGTGATGTTTATCCTCGTCATAGATCGAAACGTTAAACTTTTCAACGACACGTCTAACAGCTTGTAAAATTTCATCATTTGCTGACTTTTGAATCAAACACGAATCAGTATCAATTACTTTATGACTTGACTTAGCATAGCAGCCGATCGAAATTTTATTTTTACTTCTTGCGATCGGAAATTGCATTTTATTTCTATAATGCAAAGGATCAATCATTCCGATCGTTTCAAGCACTTCAACATTAATTTTTCCGATTCGTTCAAGTGCATCAACAACTTGCTGACGTTTCCATTTCAACTGCGCTTGATAACTCAAATGCTGAAGTTGACAACCGCCGCAGGATAATTCGGAATGCGTAATTCGGAATGCGGAATGATTTTTTAATTCTGAATTAGTAAATAATTTGCAAAGTGGATTTATTCTATCATTACTTCGCTGAAGGATTTCAATTAGACTTCCAACGGCGTAATTTTTTTTGACTTCGATAATTTTCGTCTTGACGATCTCACCGGGCAATGCGCCTTCAACAAAAATTGTGAAATTATCAATTCGTCCAACGCCTTGACCTTCAGAGTTTAAATTATTAATTTTAATCTCATAAATTTTATTTAATTCAATCGGTTTCATATCTATCATTCTTCAGCTTTCAACGTCATTAATAATTTCTTTGATAAATTTAGCCGGAACACCGCCGACAAGTGAATTACTCGGCACATCTTTAGTAACAACAGCACCGGCAGCGATCACAACATTATTTCCGATCGTAACGCCGGGCAAAATCGTTACATTGCCGCCGATCCAAACGTCATCGCCGATTGTGATCGGTTTTGCAATTCCTAAATGTTCACGTCTGCCTTTCGGACTTAACGGGTGATTAATCGTCGTTATAAGTGTACTAGGACCGATCCAAACATTATTTCCGGCTCTAAATTCTGCTATGTCTAAAATCGTTACGTTGTAATTCGCTAAAAAATAATCACCAACGTGAATATTTTTACCACAATCACAAATAAAATTCGGCAAAACTACAGGTTCTTTTCCTGCACTTCCAAACAATTCTCTAATAGCCTTTTCTTTTGCTTCATAGTCCATAATGTCAACGCTGTTAAGTTTTTGACAGCCTCTAACCGCTGATAATTTTCTTTTGTCGACTTCCGAATCTCTCACTGAAAATGGCAAGCCGGATTCTAATTTTTCAATTTCTGTCATAAAAAATTCTCCTTAATATTGAAAATTATTTTTGCGTTGAATATAATATATCAAGAAATATTTTTCAATTCATTTTTCAAAAAATTTTTTGTTGGAGGTGTATTGTTATGAAAATCGGTTTTTTAAACAAAGTCTTCACTGTCGTCTTACTTGTCTTTATGATGGCGGCATTCGCCGGCTGCGGTGAACAAACTGTTGAGAAAAGCGACATTAAAATTGCGACCGGTGATACTGCCGGAACTTATTACCCGATCGGCGGCGCGATCACTGAGGCAGTCAATAAAAATGTTTCTTCTCTCAATGTTTCAGTTGAAAGCACAAAAGGATCAGTCGACAATATCAACAGACTCAAAGACGGCAAGGCAGATTTAGCAATCATTCAAAATGATATTGCATACTACGCAGCAAACGGCACTGAAATGTTTAAAGACAAGAAAGTTGATAATCTTCGTGGACTTGCCTCACTTTATCCTGAAACTTGTCAATTTGTAACTCTTGCTGACAAGGATATTTTGTCGATTAATGATCTTCGTGGCAAGAAAATTGCTGTCGGAGCTGAAGGCAGCGGCGCAGAAGCTAATGCTCGTCAAATTCTTGAGGCTTACGGTTTGACTTATAAAGACATCGACGCACAATATCTTTCATTCACTGAAGGCGCAGCGGCTTTGAAAGATGGTAAAGTCGACGCGGCATTTTTAACAGCAGGTTATCCGACTAAAGCCGTTCAAGATATTGCTAAACAAAGCAAGATTCGTATTCTTCCTATTGAAAGCGACAAAGCATCTATTTTGATTGGACTTTATCCATATTACACAAGAACAACTATTCCAAAAAATTCTTACGATGGACTTGATGAAGACGTTCAAACAATTTCAGTTATGGCTCTTCTTGCGACAACTGATAAACTCAGTGATAATAACGGTCGTGAAATTACAAAAGCAATTTTCGACAGCAAAGAAAATCTTCAATCAGCTCACGAAGTTGCAAAGTTTATCAATATAAAAAATGCTACGCTCGGAATGTCGATCAAGATGAATAGCGGCGCAGAAAAATATATCAGAGACTTTAGCGGAAAATAATCAAACATTTCATTAAAAATTTTTTTGAGAGTTTAGCGACTCTCTATTTTTTTTTGCAACGATCATAAAAAAATTTCGGCATTCAACCGAAATTATAAATTTAATCGACGTGATCAAAAATTCTTTCAACTTCAATAACTTTATTCGTCTTGTCGTCAATAGTGATCAGTAAGCCGCAATAGATACAAGCTGATCTTTCTGTAATTTCAAATTTCGTTGGCATTCCGGTCAAAAATTTTTTTAGTACAGGTTCAGGATCAACGCCTAAAATAGAATCTTTTGCGCCGACCATTCCAAGATCAGTAATGTAAGCTGTACCCTTAGGCAAAATTTTTTCATCAGCGGTTTGTACATGCGTATGAGTTCCGACGACTGCAGACACTTCACCATCAAGATAATAGCCCATCGCCATTTTTTCTGAAGTTGCCTCAGCATGAAAATCCAAAACGATCACGTCACAATTTTTTTTGAGTTCACGAAGAATTTCAGACGCTTTCATAAAAGGACAATCAATCGGCGGCATAAAAGTTCGTCCGCTAAGATTCATAACGCCAATATTTTTTGCACGATATGGATAAATACAATAACCTTTACCGGGAACATCTTCAGGATAATTCGCCGGACGAATCAAAAACGGTTCACGATCAATTATTTTGAAAACGTCTTTATTATCCCAAATATGATTTCCACTTGTTATAACGTCAGCACCGCCGCTTAAAATTTCCATAAATGTAGATTGAGAAATTCCTTTACCGTGAGCAATATTTTCACCGTTGACGATCACCACGTCAATATTTTTTTCTGATTTTAATTTCTGCGTATGATTTACAAAAGCTCTTCTGCCGCTACGACCGGTAACATCGCCGACCATTAAAATTTTCAACTTGCCACCTCATTAAAAATCAAAATTAAAATGCAGGACTCTCAGCATATCGATCAATCGTCCTGCATTCAAAAAATTTTTTTCGTCATTTATTATTATATATTACAACTCTTTCGTGTTCTCTGACACCAACAAGTTTATTTTCAATGCGAATTTGTCTGATATTGCTCAGCATTTGTTCTAAATATTCTTCTTGTTCTAAATAATATTCTTCGTCGACTGCGCCGCCAAATTCTTCAATTAGATTTTCACCAAAATAATTTATTGCAAGCTCCGTTAATAATGACAATTCACCACAAGTTAGAGTAGCCATATCACGACGAACATTTATAAAGCACGTCTGATATATACCCTCAACATTTAATTCAATCGTTGCTGATCCTAAATTTTCAAGCGTATGATAAGCCTCAACGCTGTCAGCAACATATTTCAAAAAATTTTCAAATTGATCCTGTGAAAATTGACCTCTTAACGCAAAGGAAAGCTCAAGCATACCGTCCTTAGGATCGTATGAAACCGCCTGTACAGATGGATAAACAACCAGAATCGCTGCTAACATACGGCTTGCATCGACGTTGGTTTTTTTGTTCCCGTTTAAAAAGTCAAACATTTTTTGCTCAAACCGTTACTGAAAACTTATAAAAAGTTTTAAACTTTTATGTTTCATTCCTGATTCATCGCGTCCGCTTTCGTCGTCAATTATTTCTAATCAACTGACTACTAACGTTTGATATAACGCTCCACAGGCTTTTATTTCCGACTAACGTATCGGTATTAAATTTTTTCGCCGTATCTCTTCAAATTTATTGCTGCTTGTAAATCTCGATCTATTTCATTTCCACATTCACAACGATAAATTCTTTCTGACAACTTCAAATCTTTTTTGATTCGTCCACATTTGATACAAGTTTTGGAACTGGGATAAAATCTATCTGCTACGATAATTTTTATTCCTGCCCATTGCGCCTTATATTCAATTTGTCGACGTAATTCATAAAAGCCTTGTTCCTGTACGGCTTTTGATAAATGTTTATTCCTCATCATTCCCATAACATTCAAATCTTCTATTACTATCAATCTTGGTTTTCGATTGATAATCGCTGTTGTGATCTGATGCCGATAATTTTGTCGAATATTTTTAAGCCTGTGATGAAGTTTTAATAAAAGTCTTTCACTTTTTATAATGTTGCTCGTTTTCTGGTAACTTTCTCCTTCCTTATTTTTAAAATACTTTCTTGAAATGGAGCGTTGCAACCGACGCACTTTTTTCTTCAACTTTCTTACTTTTTTAGTTCTATTGATATTCGGGTAAATTGTGCCGTCCGAACATACTGCCAAATCCTTAATTCCTAAATCAATTCCTATGCTGTCATTAAGATTTTCAGTCGTTTTTTCAGTCTCAAATTCAACTGAAATTGAAAACCACCAATTAAGTCCGTCAAAGCTGATTCGTGGATTTTTATATTTCACTCTAACAGGGATTCTTCCAACTTCCGCCAGTTTTATCCAATTAAGTTTTTGGCGATTCTTACGTTTACTCAATGCTATTGATTCAAGTTTAACGTGCGTTTCAGTTATTTTGATTTTGGCGGTGTCTTGATAAAAACTAAAATCACCTTTACGCTTGCTTTTGAATTTTGGATAACTTGCCTTTTTCTGGAAAAATTTTTTGTAAGCTGTATCTAAATCAATTATCGCCTGTTTCGTCACGTTATTGGATATTTTTTTCAGCCAAGAATATTCAGCGGAATTTCTAAGCAAGGTAAATTCTTTCCGCAAGTCATAATGAGAAATAAATTTTTCTTCATTTTTTAAAGCGGTAATTTCTTTTACTAATGCCCAGTTGTAAGCAAATCTTGCACCACCTGCAAATTGAAATAATCTTGTGCGTTGTTTGTTATTCGGTATAAGCATTACTTTGAATGACTTAATCATCACGTTCACCGCTATTCAATGCTCTTTATAAATTTTCTTCAAATGTTTTCAACTTCCTTTGTTAATTCGGAATTAGGAATTAAATTAACAATTACGCATTCCGCATTCATAATTCCGAATTATTTAGCGTAGTCGATAACGCGAGTTTCACGAATCAAAGTCGCTTTAATTTGTCCTGGATAATCAAGTTCTTTTTCAATTCGTTTGACAATATCGTGAGCTAATGCAACAGCCTCAAGATCGTCAATCTTGTCCGGCTTAACCATAACACGAATTTCACGACCGGCTTGAATTGCAAAGCAGCGATCAACACCTTCAAATGATTGTGCGATCTCTTCGATCATTTTCAAGCGTTTAAGATACATTTCAAGGCTTTCACGTCTGGCACCCGGACGAGCTGCCGAAACAGCATCAGCCGCCGCAACTAAAATCGCCTCGACCGTTGTCGGTTCAATGTCACCGTGATGAGACGCTATTGCATTAATAACATTTCGATTCTCACGATAACGCTTTGCAAGATCAGCACCGATTGTAACATGTGGACCTTCAACTTCACGATCAACGGCTTTACCTATATCGTGAAGAAGTCCGGCACGTTTTGCAAGATTAACATCAACGCCTAATTCACTCGCTAAAATTCCGGCTAATTGTGCAACTTCCACTGAATGATCTAAAACATTTTGACCGTAACTTGTACGATATTTTAAACGACCAATAAGTTTAATCATTTCCGGGTGTATTCCGTGCAAGCCTAAAGATAATGCCGCCTGTTCACCGGCTTCTTTCATTCTTGCCTCAACGTCACGTTTTGCCTTTTCAACCATTTCTTCAATTCTTGCCGGGTGTATTCTTCCATCAGAAATTAATTTTTCAAGTGCAACACGAGCGATCTCACGCCTAATAGGATCAAAGCCGGAAAGTATAACCGCCTCAGGCGTATCATCAATAATTAAATCAATACCTGTAAGCGTTTCTAACGTTCGGATATTTCGTCCTTCACGTCCGATAATTCTACCTTTCATATCGTCACTAGGTAAAGCAACAACTGAAACTGTTGTCTCTGCTACGTGATCTGCGGCACAACGTTGAATTGCAATGCTTAAAATATCACGTGCTTTTTTCTCTGATTCGTCTTTAATTTGTGCTTCGTATTCTTTGATCTTTATCGCTTTCTCATGTTTTAATCCTTCTTCAACTTCAGTCATTAAAATATTTCTTGCTTCATCTCGTGATAAAGCGGCGATTCTTTCAAGTTCTGCATTTTCTTTATCTTGCATTGAATCAAGCTGCGCTTGTGATTCATTTAATCTTGCCTCTTTCTTACTCAAAAATATTTCTTTCTTTTCGATTGACTCAAGTTTTTTATCAAGATTTTCTTCTTTTTGTACTACTCGACGTTCTTGACGTGAAATTTCATTACGGCGATCTTTTGTATCGCGATCTAATTCTTGACGCATTCGATGTATTTCTTCTTTTGCCTCAATAACAGCTTCTTTCTTTTCTGCTAAACCTTTTTCTTGCGCTTCAGCAATTATCCTGTTTGCTTCTTCTTCTGCACTGCCTATAATCTTCTCCGAAACAATTTTTCTATACATATAGCCGCCAAACGACGCTAATAGAGCTACAATAATCACTGCTACGATTGTTATAATGATATTACTCACCCCCAATAGTTTTTAAATTATCGTACCGTCTAATTTTATAGATTGTTGTTTGATATGTCAATGTTTAAAAATTTTTTATTTTTATTGCACAATTTTTGAAAATAAATAAAGCCGAAGAGATTTTTAAATCTCAACGACTTCATTTAAAAAAAATTTTTTATGACTGCGTTAGAAATTTTATTGCATAAGTAAACAAATATAATAGCAGTCCGACGACACCGCCGCAGATCGATCCGTTGATACGAATCATTTGAAGATCATCAGCAACTCGATCTTCAACAAAAGTTGTTAACTCTTCATCTGATAAAGCGTCAAGTCGTTCGTGAATCATTCCGGGGATCGCATCGTGATATTTATTTATAACTTGCTCAAGCAAATTTTTCACAAAGCGATCAAATTTATCTTGTTGAATCGGACTTTTTATGAAATCGTTGATCTTCGTTTCGACAAGTTCATTAATTGCATCCTGCCAGATCGGTTTAACGGTTTCAAGTTTAATTATATGTGCCGTATCGTCGAGCTTAGCTTGATCCAATTTCTGCTGATTTTTCAAATACGCTTCACCTTTTAGATAATTATCAAGCCATTTTTGAATGTAGCCGACAAGATCAAAATTATTAGCAAGAACATTTTTAAATTCGTTGAAAAATTTTTGCGTCTTATCATCGTTAGTAATATTCTCCAAAAAATTTTTGAAGTACAAACATAAATTGCCGGCAGTCATTATAGCATTCGGATCAACAATATCAGAATTAAGAGTGTTGATTGTGCCGTCAATTCGCTTGTCGACATTCTCATTGATAATTGAAAGTATTCTTTCATCACTTAGATCGATCGCCGTCAATACCATTGCACGTCCGGCAGAATCGCCTTCATACTCTCGACGAATCATAGAAATTTTTTTAGACATTGCTTCTTGAATCGCCGCAGATTTAAAAATTCTTTTAATGACTTCAAAGAGCGTTGAAAGAATTTTTTTGCTATGATCTTCTTTCGATAAAATTTTTACGACGGCATCAATAATTTGTTTAGCATCGACGTTTTGAGTTTCAGATTTAACAATCGGCGTGATTGATTTAGCGATTGACTTTGTGTCAGCAGTTGAGGCAATTTCAAAAAGTATTTCATTGATCAGCGATTTAATTTTATTTCGTCCGTCGTGCTTTTCAAAATAAGCGATCAATAAATCAGCAGTGTTTTCACTTTTAACGTTATTGATAATATTTTTCGCACTTAAAAGATCATTGCTGACAAAGTCAACGATCGCATTCATAATTCTTTTACGATTTTTTTTCAAAATTTCAGTTCGCCAGCTAATTCCAAGCGGCTTATGAAATAATGCAGTTACGGCGAACCAATCAGCAAGACCGCCGATCGTTGCCGCTATGAATCCGTGATTTAACAAGCCTAGTGAGAATGAACTCATCAAATTTATCAACGGCGATAAACTCGGCAATGTCAAAGTTGCACCGGCGGCACTAATCAATAATGCTGTTGTCGCCTTGAATTTATTTTGCATTGATTTTGATCACCACTTTCATAGTTTTTCATTTTCAATATAATTTATAAATTTATCAACATTCATAACGCCTTCTAAATAATTTTCATTAGGAAGATTTTCAAAGATCATATAGTAACGATAATTATCACCGGCTTTACGTTTCCATTCATTGCCGAGTTGAATTTTCTGCGCAGTGTCTTCATTATCTAAATAATCACCTTTAGTCTCAACAAAAATAATTCTTCCGCTGTTCGTCATCATCATAAAATCCGGGTAATGATTTATAAAGCCATTGATATTAAATCCGTCATCGCCGACAATATTCCTATGCCACCATTTGATATTTTCAACGCCGGTAAGTCGTAAAGCAAAATTAATTTCTAAATTATTCATCTTGCCTTCAATGTCGTAAAGTGAATGCTTCATATCTTTTTCAGCGTTCAAAAGTTCAATCGTCTGCTTGATTTTGTAATTGTCTTGACAAATAATTTTGCCGGTGTCGATCTCTTTGGAAAAAATTTTTTTAGCGTGAGTAGTCATTAAATTATCAATATGCTTTTTGATACGATAGAAATAAGCTGACGGCGCAAATTGCATATCGTTGAGGTGTTGAGGATTCATTTCAGCAAAGACTTCATTAATATAATCGTCAAGATCATCATAAGAAATATTATTTTTGAATGATTTTCGCAGCTGCATAAAAATAAAATCTTTGACGGCGTTTAATCGTTCCTCTTCATCAGTGTAAATTTTTCTTAAGTCCATTATATCATCTTTTTCAATATATTGCTTTTCAACTTTATCACCGGATCGATCGACTTTTATAATATTTAAATCGATCCCGTTAAAATCTATTTTCGCCGGATAATCTTTCAACGAAAAGCCTTTTGATAAATTATCTTTCTCAAGAAAAATTGTATCATCAAACATTGACGCTTGACCATTAGAAATAATTTCACCGGCTTCGATCTTGTAGAAAAATTGAGGAATTGAAATATTTTTAACTTCGTCCCAAAATTCTTTTCTAATTGTTGCCTTCACAGTTTCAAGCCTGCTTTCTGAATTATTATTATCCTTAACACTGACACTATTAGTTGAATCAAGATCAAATTCTGTTTGTTCAAGTTGCAATTCATCTTCAATCACTCGACATTCTTTTTCACTAAAACCTTCAGAGTTAAGAGCCGCAACGATATTATTAATTGTTCCGTTAAAATCGATCGACGAAGTGAGGACGTAAGATCTATTGAGACTTTCAAAAGAATTTTTCATTGTGTAAGGCTGTCGAAGTATACGACCTAAAATTTGTTCAACTTCAATTTCACTATTTCTATTTGCAACTGACGCAAGAATATAAGCAAATGGACAATCCCAGCCTTCGTGAAGTGCATTAATTGTAATTATATATCTGATCGGACATTCTTCAGAGAGAAGATTTTTATTTTTGAGTTCATCGATCTCCGCTGTACGAATTGCGATCTGATCAGTTGGAATTTTAAAATCATTTATAAGACGTTCACGAAGATTTTTAAAAGTAATTTGTTCATCGCTATTTTTCGGCTGTGCTTGAAATAAGACAATAGGTCTGATATAACGTCCGCCGCGTTGACGTTCTTCTATTGCAAGTTTTTCAAGTCTATTTCTATGATGAATTGCATCGGCTATAACTCTTTCGACGCTTGAAGTTTTGAATATGATAACGGGTAATTT
>JAFUZV010000040.1 GCA_017476425.1 Selenomonadaceae bacterium | reverse complement strand
ATTGTTACGCCGATCTTTGAACAATAACCGGCTAAAGCCTCGTCGATCGAATTGTCGACAACTTCGTAAACTAAATGGTGAAGTCCACGCTCCGAAGTCGATCCGATATACATACTCGGACGCATTCTAACTGCGTCAAGTCCTTCAAGAATTTGAATTTGTTCAGCAGCATATTCACCTTTGACGGCGGTGACCTCTGCGCTTTCTACGTCGTGATGAATTTCGATCTCGTCTTCTTCGTCATCATCTTCATCGCTTGGAATATGTACGGGAATTTCCTCATCTTCATCTTCGTCATCATTTTCAAGATCAATTAATTTTGTTTCGTCAATTTCATTTTTCAAATTTCCATCTTCCTTTCATCGGTATATCATATCTCAATTCATAAAGTGTTTGAGAAATAATTTTTTCTGTTAAATCTTTCGGCTTAACACCTTTAAACAGCATTACTAAAAATTTTATCTTCTTTTCGTCCTTGCCGTCAACGTACTGCAAATTTCTTGAACAAGATTTGATTTAATTCTATCGACTACATCAGGCTGACAATAGCTTAACATTTCCGGCATTCGATTAGAAATTTCATTTTTGACTTCGGCATAAGTCGCAAAAGGCACTTCATAAAAAATATTTCTGATCTCTTGATAAAGTTGATCACGTTCTTTTCTTTGACAATCACTACAAATTTTTTCTTCCGGCTTGCAAAGTCTTCCACATTTTGGGCATTCGTGATGACCTTTCTTTCGCAGATACTTTTCATATTTCAACCTGCTGATCGATGTTTCTAAAAATACGTTTTTCAATGGTGAATCATTGTATTTTTCGCAGGATTTTTCGATCTCTGCAATTTCTTCATCAGTCAAATTAATTTTCTTGATCTCTTCTGCCGGATCGCTTTCTTCAAGCTCATCATTCTTTTTGACTACTTCAACAGGCTTTTCATCCGGTTTACCAAAAACTATATCATCAATCAATTCTTCACCAACAAATTCATTGATATTTTTAAGATAAGTTGACTTGTAAGCATAAACAGTTGATCGCCACGAACTATCACTGACATAGACATAAAGTCTTTTATATTCAATTCTCAGCGGCTTAATATGTTTAGCATTCGTTTCGCCGATAATATCTTTCCAGCCATAAATTATCGAACGTCTCAAATATTCTTTGTAAAAATCTTCGCCGTATTCTTTCAATGCGGACTTCATAGCCTCATCTATCGGAACAAAATCTGCCATTTAATCACCACCTACTATAATAAAATAAAATAGATATTAGAAACAATAAGAATTTGATATAATCCCAAAGGACAGAAATTCTTCTATCAACCACCTTGTGATGCTGTCCACTTTGCTAAGTGTGAAGACTCTGACCTATGGTTTTTCAATTATGAGCCGGATAAAGTACCGTCTTTTCATCTCGAAGTAGGTTTTGACCCGCAAATCATCAGATATATTGTCCAAATGGAGGGTTAAAAAGATATAGCCAGGAGATTTCACGAAGCCGCCGTTATTGACGAGAAAGGCAAAGTTATCGTTAAGCAAATTAAGTTTCAAAATTCGCACTCCGGTTATTGCAAATTTATGGATGCTGTAAGAAAGTTAAATGAGCCTGTAGAATTTGCAATGGAGGCGACAGGACATTATTGGCTTCCTCTTTATTACGTTATCGATATGGCATCTGACATTTTTGCTGTTCTTCGCGATAATAAACCTTACAATTTAACTTGACTTTTTATAGCTGGTCTTTCCACAGGTCTCCCCACCATCTTTTACTATCGACTTTCGTATCTTCTTTTATACCCGTCACAGTTCACTTAGTCCGGCGATTTAAATCGCTAAGTGCTACGCTGCGGCAAGGGGCGAGTGCTTGCTCCAAAACGGTTCTCTTTCAAACTGTGATTGTTTATACTTTTTGTACGGAAGGCTAACCGTTTGAGTAAATTTATTTTATTGAAATTTATGGACTATGTCAATAAAATTTTGGGCGTTTCATCCCAAGAATAAATTCGCGGGTATTCACGCTTGTTTAGAGCGTATTGGTAAACTATAAAAATAAAACAAGAGTTGATCTCTTTAATTTGACAACCGAACAATTTGACA
This sequence comes from Selenomonadaceae bacterium, assembly GCA_017476425.1. Lineage (GTDB taxonomy): Bacteria > Bacillota > Negativicutes > Selenomonadales > Selenomonadaceae > Quinella. Next base: position 30,698 of record JAFUZV010000040.1, on the reverse strand, counting down.
AACATTTAAAAGCCAAAAATACAGGCAGACCACCACTTGATAATAACGCCATCTTTTGGATATTGAGAACTTATGTTAATTGGAATAGTATTTATCACAAATGCCGACAATGGATCGAACAAGATATTTTTATCAACATACTTAAAGAATTAAACTCTGGTAAATCAGTCCTTATTGAAATAGACTCAACTTATTGCAAGGTTCAATTTGATAAAGAAATATACAAGCAGAGAAATATAGTTGAGAGATATTTCAATAAGATAAAGAATAATCGTCACATTACGATGAGATTTGATAAATTATTGTTTTTGGATTATAGTGAATGTTGCAATCAGAATTAAATTAAAATGAGTTTACCAACAGTCCCTAAATGATTTAGGGCTATCGTCATAATTAAAAAGGTTCATCTGTTCCATTAGAACACCCCCATAATATTGTTGTAATATGATAAATTAAAAATTTTCCTGCAAAAAAAAATCTGTCATTTAAGGCAGATCATTCAAGTTCACAATTTTAAATCATTTAATTCGTTTGCTTACGCGTTTCATAAAGTAAACTCATTTTCATTTCGTAATAGTCCGGAGTCATATCAAGATAATGATGATGAGGATTTTCAAAACGCTGTTCCTCTTGCCATACTTCATTAGCGAGTTGATCCTTAACATAATCACGAATCTCATTCAGCGTCGGCAATGCTTGAGTTCGTTTACCGTCTTTAACATAAAGCTGACAAAGATTTTTAGCCGTGCAGTTAGTAAACGATCGATTCTTCCACGGCTTGATCGGATCAACATATCTAAACGGCTGCGACATATCGACTGATTCACCGTGAAGAGCGATCATATCAGCGACGGCTTGACCGTCAGAATTATAAACTCTGTAAACATCTTTCAATCCCGGATTAGTTATCTTTTCGACGTTCTCAGAAACTTTAATTCGTGGAGACCAGAGATCATTTTGTTGGACAGCGGCAATTTTATAAACTGCACCGAAAACCGGCTCCGACTTTGCAGTAATCAATCTCTCACCAACTCCAAAGCTGTCGATCGCTGCGCCTTGACTCAACAGAGAAGTTATCGTGAACTCATCAAGGCTGTTTGATACAACAATCTTACAATCGTTTAAACCGGCATCGTCTAACATCTTACGAATTTTTTTCGACAAGTAAGCAAGATCGCCGCTGTCGATTCTAATACCTTTCAATCGTTTACCCATCGGCTCTAAAACTTCTTTAGCAACTTTGATCGCATTCGGAATGCCGGAATGAATTACATCATAAGTATCAACAAGCAGAACCGTTGAATCAGGATAACATTCAGCATACTTTTTGAAAGCCTCGAACTCACTGCCGAAGAACATAACCCACGAATGTGCCATTGTTCCATTAACAGGAATATTGAATAGGTGACCGGCTGAAACAGTTGCAGTTCCATTAACGCCGCCGATATAAGCCGCTCTAGCTCCGAAAGTTGCCGCGTCCATATTATGTGCACGACGAGCACCAAAATCAGAAACTAATCTGCCTTCAGCCGCCCGGACAATTCTTCTTGCCTTCGTAGCGATCAATGATTGATGATTAACTTGACAAAGTATCGCCGTTTCAATCAGCTGTGCATCGATCAGATCAGCAACGATCGTCATAAACGGCTCATTAGGATACATAATCGTGCCTTCAGGAAATGAATAAATATCGCCGTGAAAATGAAAATTTTTCAAGTAGTCAAGAAAATCATCAGCAAAAATTTTTTGACTGCGAAAATAATCAATGTCATCATCAGAAAAATTCATATTCTCGACGTATTCAATGATCTGTTCAAGCCCGGCAAAGATCGCAAAGCCGCCTTGATCAGGATTTCGACGATAGAAGACATCAAAAGCGGCTCTTGAATTTGTACTGCCATTTTTAAAATAGCCGTTCGCCATCGTCATTTCATAAAGATCCATCACCATACTAATATTGCGTTTATCAAATTGAGTCATAATTTGCCCTCCGATATAATCGTAAAAAAAATTCTTCGCAAATTTATTATCACTGCGAAGAATAGCATAAATGATTTTAAATGTCTATGAAATTTTCTGAAAAATTTTATACGTTGATCTCAATAAAATTTTTAGGACTTTTCGTCAAAGGTTTTGCACCGTTATCAGTGATCAAAATTGTATCTTCGATTCTCACGCCGCCAAAATTCGGAATGTAAACGCCGGGCTCATCAGTAACGATCATATTTGCCTTGAGTTCTTCGCAAGTACTTTTTTTCGATAATCTCGGCTCTTCGTGAATTTCAATCCCAACGCCGTGACCTAAGCCGTGAATAAAATATTTTTCAAAGCCGTCTTTCTCAAGTTCCGCACGAACTTCAGCATCAGCAGTCTTGCCGGAAATTCCGGGCTTAATGATCTTTAAGCCGTGAAGCTGCGCATTAAGCACTGAATTATAAAGTTTCTTCTGCATTTCATTAGCACGACCGACAAAAATTGTTCGTGTAATATCAGAATTATAATTTTTGTAGATCGCTCCGAAATCCATTGTAACAAATTCGCCGGGCTTGATGATCTTTTCTGTTGCGATACCGTGAGGCAGAGTTGATCGAAGTCCGCTTGCAACGATCGTATCAAAAGCCGGCTTCTTCGATCCGAGTTTACGCATAAAATGTTCCAGATGAGCCGCAATATCAATTTCACGAATGCCCGGACGAATGAATTTCAAAATTTCTTCAAATGACTTGTCAGCGATCTCACAAGCCTTTTCAATCTTTGCAATTTCAGTTTCGTCTTTAATTTGTCTGAGTTCATCTAAATTGATCGAAGTCAATTTTAATTTCGGCGATAACTCGTGCAGTTTATTAAACTCACTGACAGTTAAATAATTGCCTTCAAAGCCGACACTGATCAAAGAAATTTCCGCTAAAACTTCAGAAACTTTTTTCCATAAGCCGTCAGTCTGTTCGATAATTTCAAATTTCGGTGATTCACTTTCCGCCTGTTCGATATATCGTCCGTCAGTTACTAAAATATTTCGCTTGTGCGTGATAATCAATGCACTGCTGTCACCTGTGAAGCCGCTGAAATAATGGACGTTAGCAAGTTTATTAATGATCACAGCATTGACTTTTTTATCGTCAAGAAATTTTCTTAAATTTGAAAGTCGATATGTGATCATTTTTTGCTGCCTCTTCTGATTTTAATTACTGCAATATCTAACGCCGCAATGTAACTTTCAACGCCGAAGCCGCAAATTTGTCCCATAACTACCGGCGCAATTACAGAATGATGTCTGAACTCTTCACGAGCGTGAATATTTGAAAGATGAATTTCAATCACAGGCACATTAACAGCGGAGATCGCATCACGAATTGCAATAGAATAATGAGTGAAGGCGGCGGCATTTAGTAAAATGAAATTGTAAACGCCGCGAGCTTTTTGAATTTGAGTTACAATTTCACCTTCAATGTTCGATTGAAAAAAATTGATCTCAACGCCGAGCTTTTCAGCACGATTTCTAAGCAGATCATTAATATCAGCAAGCGTTGTTGATCCGTAAATTTCCGGCTCACGAGTTCCGAGAAGATTTAAATTCGGACCGTTGATAACTAAAATTTTTTTTGTTCCTTCCAAAATTATCACCTTTACTGCGAATTGATCGCAAAAATTTTTTCAGCGAATTATAACATAATTAATAGGCAATGTGCAATGTTTAATGGGCAATTTAGGGCTGAGGGCTGAGAGCCGAAGGCTGAAATTTAGCCCTAAGCATTTCGCCCTTAGCCTTTGATAATTAGGAATTAAGAATGAGTAATTGATCATTGTAATTTTTTTGTTATAATATGAAACGTAAAAAATTTTTAAGATTGGGGATTTAATTTTATGCCAGTTATGGAATATCTTGAAAGAAACGCTGAACTTTATGGTGATGAAGTTGCACTTGTCGAATTGAATCCAACGGAGCCGGACGATCGCAGAATGAGTTGGAAAGAATTTAGCTTGATTGAATCGAATCGCTTTGAACCTTACCGCCGTGAGATCACTTGGTCAGTCTTTAATGAAAAGGCTAATCGCTGCGCAAATTTTTTGATCGAACGTGGAATTAAAAAAGGTGATAAAGTTGCAATTATTATGTACAACTGCCTTGAATGGCTGCCGATCTATTTTGGAATTTTGAAAACCGGTGCGATCGCTGTACCTTTCAATTTCCGTTATGATGCAAATGAAATTCTTTATTGTGCTGAACTTGCAGAAGTCGACGTGATAATTTTCGGCAGTGAATTTATCGGTCGTCTTGAGGCAAATGCTGAACGTTTAAGTCAAGGCCGTTTGTTAATTTACGTTGGTGATAATTGTCCGAGTTTTGCAGAGAGTTATCATTTACTTGCGGCGAATTGTTCCAGCACTAAACCGAACGTTGATCCGATCACTGATGAAGATTTTGGAGCAATTTATTTTTCGTCAGGCACGACAGGATTTCCAAAAGCGATCTTACATAAACATCAATCATTAACTCAAGCGGCACAGATGGAACAAAAGCATCACAAAACCGATCGCAATGATGTTTTCTTGTGTATTCCACCGCTTTATCATACCGGCGCAAAATTTCATTGGATGGGATCACTTGTCGCAGGAAGTAAAGCAGTTTTATTAAAAGGTGCAAAGCCTGAAGTAATTCTTGACGCTGTATCAAAAGAAAAATGTACAATCGTTTGGTTACTTGTTCCTTGGGCGCAAGATATTTTAGATGCACTTGACAGCGGAGCTTTGAAATTGTCTGATTACGATCTTGATCAATGGCGGCTTATGCACATTGGAGCACAGCCGGTTCCGCCGTCATTAATTCAGCATTGGAAAAAATATTTTCCTCATCACGACTACGATACTAATTATGGTCTTAGTGAGTCAACCGGTCCGGGCTGCGTTCATCTTGGACTTGAAAATATTGATAAAGTTGGTGCGATCGGTGTGCCCGGTTATCGTTGGCAATGCAAGATCGTTGATGAAAATTTTGCAGAAGTTAAACGCGGCGAAGTTGGTGAACTTTGTGTTAAAGGTCCCGGCGTTATGACTTGCTATTATAATGATCCGAAAGCAACCGCTGAAGTTTTAAAAGGTGACTGGCTTTTAACCGGTGATATGGCAATGCAAGATGAAGACGGATTTATTTTCCTTGTCGATCGAAAGAAAGATGTTATTGTCAGCGGCGGCGAAAATATTTATCCTGTACAGATTGAAGACTTTTTACATAAATTTGACAAGATCAAAGATGTTGCAGTGATCGGTTTATCTGATCGTCGTCTTGGTGAGATCGCAGCGGCGATCATTGAGATCAAAGAAGGAATGAAATGCACTGAAGATGAGATCAATAAATTCTGTCTTGATTTGCCGCGTTATAAGCGTCCGAAGAAAATTATTTTTGCTGATATTCCACGCAATGCAACCGGTAAGATCGAAAAGCCTGCACTTCGTAAGCGTTACGGTGCTGATAAACTTGTTAGAGATCAAGTGACGAAAAAATAATGAATAATGGGCAATGTGCAATGGGTAAATTCTTAATTCTTAATTACCAATTGCCCATTATCAATTACCAATTATTAAAGAGTTGAAGAAAATATTAATTTTGATATGTAAATCAGCTCAAAAAGGTATTTATGAATGAAAAAATATTTTGAAGAAGTTGGCAGAGGATTAAACGAATTTCAAATTGACGCGATCAGATCAGCTGATTCTCAAGAAGGATTTTTGAAAGATATTTTGTCTGAGTTAAAAAATCCTCAAACTGATATACGGCTTGGCATTCGCAATGGATATTTTAATTTATACGTTGAAGGCGCAAGTTTAGGGAAATTTATTATTGACGGCGGAAAAATTTCCAAAATCAAAATTCACAAAAAATATCTTGATCTCCATTCAAGCGGTTATGAAAATTTGACACTTAATGATTCACAATATAATTTCTGATGAATCGAAAATGATTTTCTTAATTTATGGCGGTAAAGCCGGCAAGTTTAAAGCTGAGGAAAGTTTTAGATTGTACGTTGGTGGCAAGGCTTGAAAAAATATTAAACGTCGAAAGTCAGAGTATGCACTAACAAATTATTTTGAAGAAAATTTTTTAGAGAATTTTTTTCGTGAGAATGTTAAATGCGTATTTCGTGAAGGCAGCGATACTAAAGCGATTGAAGATTATCAGCCTTTGTTTGATGAAAATATTTCAGAGGCGGCGAAAATTTTTTAAATTGATAGAAATGATGATTAGAAATGAACGAACAAAAATTTAATGAACAAATTCAACAGTTATGTCTTATGGACGATATATTTTTTAATATTTGTATGGATGGTGCGCCGGAGTGTATTGAATTGATCCTGCAAATTATTCTTGACGACGCAGATTTAAAAGTTATTGAAGTCTCAACACAAAGAAATATTGCGAACTTCAAATATCACAGTGTCAGATTCGATGTCTTTGCAACTTCTAATGGTAAAATTTATGACATTGAAGTTCAACGAAGTGATGAAGGTGCAATTCCACGCCGTGCAAGGTACAATGCAAGTATGCTTGATTCAAAGGAACTTAGAGCCGGTGTCGATTATGATAAATTGCCTGAAAGCTACGTTATTTTTATAACTGAAAATGATGTTATTGGTGAAAATAAGCCGCTGTATCATATTAAGCGAGTTGTTGAAGAGACAGGCAAAGCGTTTAATGATGGAAGTTATATAATCTACGTCAACGGCAAAAATAGAGATGATACTGCACTTGGAAAATTGATGCAGGATTTTTTCTGCGCTAATCCTAACGAAATGAATTATTCAATTCTTGCTAATCGTACAGATTACATCAAAAATGATGAATTTGGAGGGATTAAAATGAGTCCGATTTTGAAAGAGTGGCTTGACGATAGCGAAAAACGTGGTGAAGAACGTGGTGAAAAACGTGGTGAAAAACGTGGCGAAAAACGTGGTGAGTTGAAAGCTAAAACCGAAATTATTATTGAGATGCTTAAGGCTAATCAACCTATCGAAATGATTTCAAAATTTACAAAGCTCACGGTTGACAAAATCAAAGATATTGCTAAACAAAATGATATTGCTGTTGAGTAACGAAACGAATAATTAATCGAATAAATTTAATTTTGATTATAAAATTCTTTCAGCGGCTCTTAAATATAGTTTTGATTCTTCCAGCAGAGTTATACAAATTAATAGCGATTTACAATCTTTTTTCAATAAAATCTGCGATAATGTATAAATAATTTTTAAACTAAATTTTTTTTGCAACATTGGAGTGATTCAAATGAACAAATATAATATTGCGATCGTTGGAGTGACGGGCGCAGTCGGACAAGAATTTTTAAAACTCATTGAAGAAAGAAATTTTCCATTTGCTAATTTAAAAATGCTTGCGTCGAAACGTTCCGCAGGTAAAAAAATTAATTTTATGGGCAAAGAATACACAGTTGAAGAGACAACAAATGATTCTTTCAAAGATATTCAAATTGCACTCTTTGCCGGTGGTTCTGCGTCGAAAATTTTTGCGCCGGCTGCTGTTAAAGCCGGTGCAGTCGTGATCGATAATTCAAGCAGTTTTAGAATGGATCCGGAAGTTCCGCTTGTAGTGCCTGAAGTTAATCCTCAAGCGATCGCTCGTCATAAAGGTATCATTGCAAATCCGAACTGTTCAACTATAATTATGGTTATGGCTCTCAAGCCGCTTTATGATATTGCAAAGATCAAACGTGTTGTTGTTTCAACTTATCAAGCCGTCAGCGGTGCAGGTCGTGAAGGTATGCAGGAACTTGCAGATCAAGTTGATGAGATCGTCAATAATAAACCCGTCGAGGCAAAAATTTTACCTGTTTCTTCACTTGACAAACATTATCAAATCGCTTTTAATCTTCTGCCGCAAATTGATGTCTTCAAAGAAAATCTTTACACTAAAGAAGAAATGAAAATGATCGACGAGACGCAGAAAATTATGGAAGATCACGCAATGAAGATCACTGCAACAACCGTTAGAGTTCCGGTTTATAGAAGTCACGCTGAATCAGTCAACGTTGAATTTGAAGATGAAGTTAGTGTTGAGGCGGCTCGTGCAGCACTTGAAAAATTTCCGGGCGTGATTGTTCGTGATGATCCAAGTAATATGATTTATCCTCAGCCGCTTAACACTTCAGGCAAAGATGATGTTGAAGTTGGACGAATCAGGAAAGATTTTTCGATTGAACACGGATTGAATTTTTGGGTTTGTGGCGATCAGATCAGAAAAGGCGCAGCATTGAATGCCTTGCAGATCGCTGAATATATTATTAATGAAGAATGATGAATGCAGAATGTAGAATTAATTCACAACTCCTAATTCTGCATTCTACATTCTTAATTCTGAATTAAATTCCGGGGGTGATTTAATGGTTAGCGATGAGACAATGATGTTTCAATTTGGCGTAGAAGAAAACCGTGCTGAAAAAGTTATTCGCAATGCTTACAAGGCAATGACTGAAAAAGGTTATAATCCGGTGCATCAACTTGTTGGTTATCTTTTAAGCGGCGATCCGGCTTATATTACAAGTCATTTAGATGCACGCAGTAAAATTCGCAAAGTTGAACGTGATGAATTGCTTGAAGAACTTGTGAGGACTTATTTAGAATGCAAGAAGTAAAACGTTATCTTGCGCTTGATGTCGGAGATAAAACAATCGGGCTTGCATTAAGCGATCTGCTTTGCTTGACGGCGCAAGGACTTGAAACGATCCGCCGAAAATCAATCAAAGATGATCTGAAAAGTCTCGGTGAATTTATCAAAACTTATGAAGTCAACACGTTAATAATAGGCTTGCCAAAAAATATGGACGGATCAGAAGGCGATCGCTGTACGATTGTTAAAAATTTTGCTGAAAAGATCGCTGAATCTTATCCGGAAATTGAAATAAAATTTTGGGATGAACGACTTTCAACCGTCGCCGCTACAAAAGCACTTATCGCCGCTGATGTAAGTCGTCAAAAGCGCAAAAAAGTTATCGACAAAATGGCGGCAGTGCAAATTTTGCAAGGCTTTTTAGATGGATTAAAATTTAGAGGTGATTATTAAATGTCAAGAAAAAAATCTGCTGAACTTGAAAAAGATATTGATCAAATGGAAGAAGAAGAAGGAAATTTTATTGTTGAAATGACAGATGAAGACGGTAATGTTTATCTTTATGAAGAAGAAATGATCATTCCGATTGACGACAAAAAATTTGCTTTGCTTGTTGCTTTGCCGTCGGAAGATGAAGATCACGATCACGGCTGCGATTGTGGCTGCGAAGATGAAGATGTCATTATTGCAAAAATTGTCACTAATGAAGACGGCGAAGAAGAATATATTGAGCCGACAGACGAAGAATTTGAAATGGTGACGAAGGCTTATAATGATTTCTTTGTTGATGATGATGAAGAATAAGGCGTTGACGTAATGAAATTGAAATTTCCAAATCAAGACGAAGATAATTTTATCAATAGCCTCAAAAAGCGTTTGGAGGAATTTAAATTGCCGTCATTTAATGATGTTAATTTTTCTGGTGAACTTAGTAACACTTTTGAAAAGATCAGCGGTCAATTTACGATCAAAAAGGCTGTTGGTTTAATTGTTGCGTTGGTTTTTATGGTGATTGGAATTTTTGCCTTTACTGCAAGTGATTCCTCTGAAAAATCTTCAAAGGAAGTCCGCAAGGTTAATTTCAAGATCAAAGAAGGTATGGACGCTGGTGAGATCGCAAGAAGACTTGAACGAGAAGGAATTATAGAAAGTGGATTAAAATTTAGAATCCTTGCAAAGATTGAAGGCTATGAAGATAAATTAAAAGTCGGCAATTACAATTTATCAACAGGTATGAGTTACGACGATTTATTTAAAAAACTTCTTGCCGGTGCACCGGAGATTGTAAGATTTACCATACCTGAAGGTTTTACTGTTAAGGATATTGCAAAACGTCTGGCGAATAATGGTCTTGTCAATGAAGATGATTTTTTGAGGAAAGCCGAACGATTTGCGCCTTATGGTTATATTACGCCGAATAGTAATGTTTTTTATGACTGCGAAGGTTTTTTATTTCCTGACACTTATGAAGTTGAAGACACCGTTGAGGCTGAAGATATTTTAATGATGATGGTTGAAGACTTCGACTACAGATTAACTTCGTCGATGAGATCACGAGCGGCAGAAGAAGGACTTTCGATCTATGAATTGATAACTTTAGCATCAATCGTTGAAAAAGAAGTAAGATTTGCTGAAGATCGTCCGATCGTTGCACAAGTTTTTTTCAAACGCTTGAAAGTCGGAATGCCTTTACAAACAGACGCATCACTTCAATATTTAATGGACGCACCGAAAGAAGATGTATCGATAGCAGATACTCAAATCGATTCGCCTTATAATACTTATCAACACGGCGGATTGCCTCCAGGACCGATCGCTAATCCTGGACTTGACGCTATTGAAGCGGTGTTAAATCCTGCAAACACTGATTATTTATATTTCGTTGCTGATCGAAATGGTCATAATCATTACGCTTATACTTATGATGAACATTTGACGCTTGTCAATCAGTATCGATAAAAGAAGTTGAAATTATTTATGAATAAACCGGAATTATTAGCACCTGCCGGAAATCTTGAGAAATTGAAAATTGCTTTGATTTATGGTGCAGATGCTGTTTATGTTGGTGGAAAAAATTTTAGTTTAAGAGCGTTCGGCGGTAATTTTACTGATGATGAATTAAAAATTGCCGTCGACTTTGCTCATTCAATGAATAAAAAAATTTATGTTGCCGTTAATATATTTGCACATAATGATGATATTGAAGAGCTGAAAAATTTTTTGAAGTTCCTTGATGATATAAGAGTTGATGCTGTTTTGATCTCTGACTTAGGTGTTTTTAGTCTTGCAAAAGAGTTGACGAATTTAGAAATTCATATCAGCACGCAGGCGAATATCACGAATTACAAAACGGTTGAGATGTGGAAAAATCTCGGTGCAAGTCGTGTTGTCCTTGCAAGAGAATTAACTCACGATGAGATCGTCAATATCAAAAAAAATTCTGCCATTGAATTAGAAATGTTCATTCACGGCGCAATGTGCATTTCTTATTCAGGCAGATGTTATTTATCGCATTATTTAACCGGGCGTGACGGCAATCAAGGTGAATGTACTCATTCTTGTCGTTGGAAATATAATTTAGTTGAAGAGAAACGACCAGGTGAATATTTTGAAGTCAGTGAAGATGATCGCGGTTCTTATGTTATGAACTCAAAAGATTTATGTTTATTACCTTGTCTTGACAAAGTGATTGAAAGCGGCGTTAGCAGTCTTAAAATTGAAGGACGAATGAAAAGCGTGCATTATGTTGCAAGTGTTGTTAAAGTTTATCGTCAAGCGATTGATGATCTAATGCAGAATGCAGAATTAAGAATTAAGAATGAATGGATCGAAGAGCTTGACAAGGTGGCTCATCGTCCTTATACAACTGGATTTTTTGAAAGTGACGGCAGCAGCACTGAAATTTATGATACGTCGAAAGCTAAACAGTCATCAACATTTCTTGGACTTGTTAAAGATTTTGATCCGCTAACTAAAATTGCAACAGTGGAACAGCGTGGCAAAATGGAAATTGATCAACAGATTGAAATTTTGCAGCCTCACGATAAAAATTTTTCTCAAGTGTTGACTGAAATGACTGACGAAGAAGGCAATTTTATAAATTCTGCGCCGCACGCTCAACAGATCGTTAAAATAAAATTTTTGCAAGATGTTGAGAAATGGTCATTGATCCGAACTTTGAAACAGAAGTGATTAATTATGATTAGCATTTTAAAAAATCTTTGGCGGACTATGTTTACTGTTAATGATGAAATTGAAGGTGTTGATATGGATATGACTGGTAAAATCAGAAAAGCGGCTCGTGCACAAGGTCGCGTTCAAGGTGTTGGTTTCAGATTTTTTGTACAGACTGAAGCTAAAAAAGCAAAAGTTACAGGCTGGGTTAAAAATGAATCAGACGGATCGGTGACTATGGAAATTCAAGGCACGCCGGAACAATTAACAAATTTAGAAGAGAATATCAAAAAAGGTAACGGCTTTGCTAAAGTTAGTCATTTAGACAGTTCCGAAATTCCGATCGTTAATGGTGAATCTCAATTCGCAATTCATTATTGATAATTAAAATGTTAGATAGCAAACCAAAAAATATTTAGAAAAAAATCTCTTAATGTAGAAGAAAGATCTACATTAGGAGTTTTTTTTATGAAAGAAGACAAAAAATAATTATTCTAACTTTGCAAACTGCAGACGGTACTTTATGGGATAAAGACACCACCAGCACTAATGATACTAAACTCGACGCTTTCTTTGCTGCAATGACGTTTAGTACTTCGGCTGGAGCATATTTCGAAACGGATCAGGGTGCAACAATCGTCTATGGAACGAGCGGCGAAGTAGTCGACGTAGATAATATGTATACCGAAGGCGCATATAATATCAGACGTTGCAAAATACGATCAACTTGGGCGCAGTAAGCGTGAGTGTAACGTGTGTAGCAGTAGATGTAACGGCAATGAATGGCGCAACTGCCACGACCTCAACAATAACGTATCACCTCGACGGCACGACGACCTCAGTCAGCGATACCACCTTTGCAAAATTTCAGAATAATATTTAAATGTATACAGTATTTTTGCTTTGTGATTCTATACAAAAATTTTATATTGATCTATAATAATTTTGAACTTACGAAAGCTAGATATAATAAATTTTATATAGTTTTAAGGAGTTGTTAATTTTGTCCGATATGAAACAATACGTTAATGACGTTTTGGAACTCGTCAAACGTCGTGATCCTGATCAAGTAGAATTTCAAAACACAGTTAAGGAAGTTTTGACTACGATCGTTCCTGTGCTTGAAAGCAATCCTAAATATAAAGAAGTTAAATTGCTTGAAAGAATGGTTGAACCTGAACGCGTTGTAACTTTCCGTGTACCTTGGCAAGATGATAAAGGTGAAATTCAAATTAATCGCGGCTATCGTGTACAAATGAATAGTGCGATTGGTCCTTATAAAGGCGGCTTGCGTTTTCATCCGAGTGTTAATCTCAGCATTTTAAAGTTTTTGGCTTTTGAACAAGTTTTCAAAAATTCATTAACAGGACTTCCGATCGGTGGCGGTAAAGGCGGCAGTGATTTTGATCCAAAAGGTAAATCTGATAATGAAGTTATGAGATTTTGCCAGAGCTTTATGACGGAACTTTATAGACACATTGGTCCACATACTGATGTTCCTGCCGGTGATATTGGTGTTGGCGGTCGTGAGATCGGTTTTCTTTATGGTCAGTATAAGCGCATTCGTGATGCTTATGATGATGCTGTTTTGACTGGTAAAGGTTTAACATATGGCGGATCACTTACAAGAACTGAAGCAACCGGCTATGGACTTCTTTACTTTGTTAAAAATATGCTTGCTGATAAAGGTGATTCATTGCAAGGTAAAACTGTAGTCGTCAGCGGCGCAGGTAATGTTGCTATTTATGCAATTCAAAAAGCTCAAGAGTTCGGCGCAAAAGTTGTTACTTGTTCTGACTCAAATGGTTATGTTTACGATCCGAATGGAATTAATCTTGACGTTGTAAAACAGATCAAAGAAGTTGAACGTGGACGTATTAAAGAATATGCTGCAAGAGTTCCGAGTGCTGAATATCACGAAGGTTGCAAAGGCGTTTGGACTGTTAAATGTGATATTGCTCTTCCTTGTGCAACTCAAAGTGAAATTGATCTTGAATCTGCAAAAATTCTTGTCAACAACGGCGTTAAATTAATCGCTGAAGGTGCAAATATGCCTTCAACTCTTGAGGCTATCGATCATTATCAAAAGAGTAAAATTATGTTCGGCCCGGCGAAAGCTGCTAATGCCGGCGGTGTTGCTACTTCTGCTCTTGAAATGTCTCAAAATTCAATGCGTCTTAGCTGGACATTTGAAGAAGTCGACAAGAAACTTGAAGGAATTATGACGAACATTTATAAAAATGCTAAGGCTTGTGCTGAAAAATATGGCGATCCTGACAATCTTGTTATGGGTGCAAATATTTCAGCATTCATCAAAGTTGCTAATGCTATGATGGCACAAGGTTTAGTTTAATTCAGAATTAGAAATTCAGAATGTGGAATTAAAAATAAAAAAAATGTCTTGAACTAATTTTTAAGTTCAGGACGTTTTTTATTTTATGCTTTTAATTTGTTAGCGAAATATTTTCCGATCTTAGCAAGAAAGATCAATACATCTTGTTTGAGTTCTTGCGGAAAAGCATTCATAACCGATCCCGTTTCAAAATTCAAAACTTTATCGAAATGAATATTTTTCAAGCCGTTGATAAAACCATTCCAATCAGTTGTTGATGGATTTTCTCTGTGCTTTGAAAATGTAAATGGCACTTGATGCAAATCTCTAACGCCGTCATTATCGTGAATATGTAAAACTTTTAAACGATCGCCGAGTATCGTAATAAATTTTTCAAAGTCTAAGCCAAGAAGATTAGCGTGACCGGTATCAAAACAAAATCCTAAAACTTCTGCCTTGAATTTATCATTGAATTGATCGATTCGTTCGATCATTTTTTTTGCATTACAACAAGGACCTTCAGTCAAATGTTTTGCAGTACTGTTATAGAGATTCTCAACACACATTATAATATTCAATTCTCTAGCTAATGGAGCAAGTTTCTCTAAAAATGATCTTGTCTGTTGCCATTCTAATTCTTCAGAGCCGATAAAATTAGTAAGCTTGATCCCGTGAATGACAATATATTTACAATTCAAAAATGAACAAATTTGAAGACTTTTAACCGCCATAACTTTTTCAAGGTAGTCATTATTCTTGCTCATCTCAACAAAAACCGGATAAGGCATATGCATTTGATGAATTTTAATTCCGGCATTTTCCGCTGCCGATTTATGCTGTTGAAAAAATTTTTCTAATTCGTCGATCGATTGATCAAAAAAATTATTCAAGCGTCCTTGATAAATATCAACATTCAAAAGATATTGATGAAGACTAAAATCAACGCAATCAAAACCGGCATTTCGGATCATTTGAAAGCCTTCAACTAAATTATCATCTTTTAAAATATGCTGTGTTTGTATTCCGAGCTTAAGCATAAAATCACCTCGAATTAAAATTATTTTGCAGATCATTAATCAATCTAATAATAGTAGCCAAAACTTTTTGAGGCGGAATTTTTTTAGAACATTCAAATTGCCTGTCAGTATTAGCATATCTTTGACAATTATAACATTGAGCAAGATCAACACGAAGATCATTAAAGCAACCATGACAAGCCATATTATTACTTACTCTATAAGGTGTCGGAAATTCGTACCAACTCTCAGTAATTCCACTTATCATAACAACAGGAATATTCATCGACCAGGCGATCCAGGAAAGACCGCTACTGAGTCCGACAAAGAAATCAGCATAAGCAAGCATATTAGCACGCTCCATAAGTGGAATATTGCCGGTGAAATCTTCTGCACCTTCAGGCATTTTAACAGTGTTACCATAATTTGTAGTTTCACGTTCTCTATCTATACAAATTACCCTATAACCTTGTTGTTTCAAAAAATTAACGACTATGTCCCAGCCGCCTGGAAAAAGCCAACTTTTTGCTGTAGTTGACGCTTGCACAGCAATGCAAACATATTTTTCTTGAATTTGACGCGGTCTAGTAGGTTTAAAAATAATTCTGTTGACCGCACCCATTTGAGAATCACCTAAAATAGTTTTTCCGATATCAACTAATGGAATTGCACGAGAATCCCAAACAGCACCAACAGGCATATTTATACAAGCCGCCATATAATAAGAAGCGTAGGTATCGTAAGGCAATTCTAATTGTGGAACTTGTGGAATATGTGGATAATAAGTTGCAGCAAGTTCTTGAAGGTAAGATGGAATTGTACAGGAAATTTTACAGCCGTGAGCTCTTTGAAAAGCATCCATATATGGAAAAAGTGTTATATTATCGCCTAATGCAAGATGAAAGAGAAAATGAATGTGCTGACCACGAGGATCAAAATTATAATCAAACACAACTTGAGAGCCATCAAAAATTATTACTTTCCAATGAATAAAAAATTTTTCGCCTGATATTAAAGTTGTATTTTCAACTTCTTCATCGAAAAGGAGTAAGCCATTAACATAATCACCGATTCTGACACGATATTTTTTTCCCGGCGGAATTTCCATTCTCAAGCCGAAATTAAAATCAAGTTTTATACCCGGAATGTTAGTTTGTCCACGAATTGGACTATTTGTTATCGGGTTGCCATGAAAATAAGTTAAAATCTTTCCTAAAATTTCCTGCGGAAAATGTGACAAGCTGGGACCATAAAAAAATCTTACAGGATATTTATAAACCTTGAATACTTCTTGAGGATTTAACGAAGGCTCAAGCGGACTTTGATTAATATTCACTTGAGGCTGTTGTTGAGGTTGATTGATATTGCCTTCTTGAGTTGCAACCGTTTCTTGTTGAGTATTTGAATTTGTTATAGATTCATTTGTTGACATAATTATAAAGCTCCTTTAGTTGATGGAATTTTATTTTTCATTCTCGGATCACTTTTAACGGCGATTCTTAAGGCGTGACCAAGTGCCTTAAAAATTGCCTCAACTTTATGATGAGAATTTTTTCCATAAATAATTTTTACGTGAAGAGTGATCCCTGCGTTGAATGCTAAAGCCCGCAGAAATTCTTCAGTCAATTCAGTATCATAGTTGCCGATCATAGGTGACATTTCGCCGCCGTCATAAACTAAATAAGGTCGTCCGCTAATATCAAGCGATACAAATGCTAATGATTCGTCCATCGGCAAATAAAAAGTTCCATAACGATTGATCCCACACTTATCACCTAAAGCATTTTTGATCGCCGTGCCGAGTGCAATTCCTATATCTTCAATGCTATGGTGACCGTCAACTTCAATATCACCTTCACATTCAACGTCAAGATCAAAGCGTCCGTGCACAGCGAAAAGGTTTAACATATGATCGAAAAATCCTATTCCGCTGTTAATATTCGTTACGCCTTCACCGTCAAGGTTGATCGAAATATTTATATTCGTCTCATTCGTTGTTCGTTGAATTTGTGCTTGCCTCATTATTTTCACCTTCTATCTTATAAAGTTTTTTGTAATTAGGATAGATTGAAAATTTTTCTCTAAGATTAACTAAATTTTTTCCAAAAGTTTTTTCTAAAGTCTCTCTATGTGCATTGAGTAATTCAATGATATAAAGATCGTGAATGATAATTTCAGTTATCGGAACGACTAAACCGGCGTGCATTGTCCAAGCAACACGTTCTTTACCTTTGAAAGCAACCGTTCCGGCTATAACCTGAGAATCATCAACACTGAAAATAATCCAGCGTCCGCCGTGTTCCTCTAAAATCTTTTCGCTCATATCGTGAAAATATACTTTAGCAAAATTCGCCGTGATCTCACCGTAAGAAACAATTACTATATCAACACCTCGCATTGAGGCGTTTTTTAATTCGTCTTCAACTTCTTTAAAATCTTCAGTCCAAATTTCTAATAGTATTCGCTTATTTGCTGCGTTAATGCATTCTTTGATCTTCTGAATGATCGAATCACGCCCGGTAATATTCCAAATATCGTAATTGTCATTTTCGTTGGGAGTAAGTTTTCCTAAAATTTCCTCAGCCGCAACAAAATTTCTTTCAGCTTGTTCTTTACGTGATGCAATTAACGATTTCGGTGATAAAGCACGATAAAATTGAGGATTGCCCGGACTTACTAACACATCGCCACGTTTGATCATATTGTCAAGCACTTCATAAATCTTTGATCTCGGAACGTCAGCATTTTTAGCAATAGCATAACTTGTTGCCGGAGAATTTTTTAGAAGTGATAAATACACTTTCGCTTCATTCTCAGTAAACAATAAATTTTTTAATAAACTCATTACAGGCATTGTTAATTCACCATTTAAATATTAATTTGAAAAATGTTCGTCGTGAAATTTCTTAATGACTTTGAAAACTTCGTCATTTTCTTCAGGCGTACCCATTGAAATTCTTAAGCAATTTTCAAGATATGGATTAGAGCCGAAACTTCTCACGCCTATATCAAGTGACTCAAGCCATTCATTAAGTTGAATTGCTTTAGCGTAACGAATCAGCAAAAAATTAGTTGCTGACGGAAAAATTTTTAATTGAGGCAGATTTTTTAATTGTTCGGACATTCTATCACGTTCAGAGATCATCATATCAATTCTTGATTGAAATTCATCACGCATTTGATAAACAATATCAGCCGTTGCAAGTGATAAAGTATTCATATGATAAGGCATAAAAGATTTTTCGATCATCTTCGTAACTTCACGATTAGCGATCATATAACCAACTCTGGCACCGGCAAGTCCATAAGCCTTTGAAAAAGTCCTTGCAACGATCATATTAGGATATTTTTTTACAAGATCGACTGACGATTTACCATAAAATTCAATATAAGCCTCATCAACAAGAAAAGCACAATCAATATCGCTGATCGATTTTGCGATCTCTTCGATCTCTTCGACAGTTAAAACATTGCCGGTTGGATTGTTAGGATTACAAACAACGGCTAATGAGGCTTTTTTACTCTTGACGAGTGAAATATATTTGTCAACGTTTAAATTATAATCATCATCAAGATCGAATTGCACCGGAACACCTTCAGCGGATTTAGCGTAAATTTTATACATAGAAAACGACGGCTGCGGATAAACAATTTTATTAAACCTGGAGCCGCCGAATGAATAAAAAATTTTTTCGATTATTTCACTGGAGCCGCCGCCGATTAAAATTTGTTCCTTGTCGACTGAAAAATTTTCTGCGATCTGTTCACGCAATGAATCATATTCATAATTAGGATAACGATTAAATGCAATTCTTGAGAGTCGACTCATTACACGTTCTTCAACGATCGGCGGTAAATTTAAATTGCATTCGTTAGCATTGACTTTAATTCTATAATCTTTTTCAACGCCATCATACGAAGGCATATTTTCTAAATCCTTGCGATATTTCAAAATAATTTCCTCCAAAATAAAAAAAATTTTTCCTATTATATAACAAATAATTTTTCCTTGCAAAGATTTATCTATACTGATCAAAAAAATTAAGCCTCTCGCAATTTAAATCACGAAAGGCATAAAATTAAATTCTTCAAAATTTATTTCGGAGCGTTTTGCATCCATACTTGAGATTTTTTATCAGAGCCCGGTTTATTCTGCGCCATAACTCCAACAAGTCTATGAGGAACATAATATTTTTCAAGAAAACTTATATCTTCCGGTGTAAGTTTAAAATCAACCGCCTTAACAGGTGCTTCAACGTGACTAACTTTAGTTGCACCGACAACCGGAGCAGTAACTTTTGTCAAGAGCCAAGCGATCGCAATTTCAGTCATAGAAACTTTATACTTGTCAGCAAGTGCAGTAACACGATTAATAATCATTTGATCTTGCGACGCTGAATTATCATATTTACCCTTTGCATAAGTATCTTCTTGAAGACGTTTTGTAGTTTCACCGAGACGACGAGACAAACGACCGCTTGCAAGTGCACTGTAAGGTGTCATTGCAATATTATCTTCAGCGCAGAATTGAACCATTTCGTGTTCTTCTTCACGGAAGATCAAATTATAATGATTTTGAACGGAAACAAATTTTTTAAAGCCTTCACGATCAGCAAGTGCATTAGCCTTAGCAAGTTGCCAAGCGTAACAATTTGCAATTCCGATCTCACGAACTTTGCCGGCTTTGACAGCGTTGTTAAGTCCTTCAAGGACATCATAAATAGGCGTTTGATAATCCCACATATGATAAATATAAAGATCGACATAATCCATTCCGAGATTCTTTAAACTCTTGTCGATCATCGTTGCAATGTGTTGTTGACCGGTTACGCCGTTATCAATCTCTTCTTGAGTTCTCGGCAAAAATTTTGTAGCAACAACGACTTCATCACGCTTTGCAAAATCTTTCAAGGCACGACCAACAAATTGTTCACTAGTTCCGTTTGAATAGACAATCGCTGTATCGAAAAAATTAATTCCGAGATCGATTGCGTGTTTGATAACTTCACGGCTATCTTCTTCATTAAGTGTCCAGGTATGTTGCCCAGAATTTGCCTCACCAAAACCCATACAGCCGAGACAAATTCGAGAAACTTTTAAATCTGAGTTGCCAAGTTTAACGTAATTCATTAAAATGCTCCTCTCACAAAAATATTTTTTCCATACGAAAATTATAAACGTTATCAAACGAATAGTAAATATTTTCGATCAAATTAAATGAGATTTATTAAAAAAATTTTTTGCAATAAAAAAGCCGTCAACATCAACGGCAAGATTAAATTATGATCTGCGAATCAGATCGATTGCAAGCTCCGCATTAAGCCGAGCCTTATCGTGAAGATTTTTTAAAAGTTCCGAGTCTCGTGACTTGGAATTTTTATTTTGCAAAATTTTTTCAACGGCTTTAAAAATTTTTTCAGCAGTAATATTTTCAAGATCACCGATCGGATTTTCACCGATCGAATCAAGAAAGCGATCGATCTTCGGATCGTAAGAAATTCCGATCATTGGAACATTCATCACGCCGGCAAAAATCAAAGCGTGAAGTCTAATGCTTATCAAAATATCCATACAACCGACAAGCGAAAGAAGATCAGAAGTAATATATTCATCGTTGAGAATCGTGCAATCAACATTTGTAATTTCGGCGACAGCTTTAGCGGCTTTGACATCTTCAGAGGCTTGCATCGGCAAAAAAATAATTCTTGCATTGAATTTTTCAACGATCTGATCGATCGCTTTTGCAAGTTCATTTTGAAAATGATCGAAACCGTGCCAACGTCGAACAGCAAGCCCGATCAATGGCGTTTGCTCATCGTCAATAAATTGATCTTCGTTGTAATTATGCAAAATTTTTCGACCAACATCAAGAGTTGTAGCCTTGATAGCAAGCACAGGATCAGCCGTACAAAAAATTTTCGGACGAGTGATTTTTAATTGTCTCAACTCTTCAAGTGATCCGTGATCTCGAACAGTGATCAATTTAACACGATTGACGATCAAATTTGTTAAACGCTTTGCAAAATTTCCGCAGATCGGACCGATACCTTGAGCATAAAGCATAACAGGCTTACAAAAAAATTCAGCAAGAAAAATTATTCCGAGATAATAATATAAACTTCGACGGCTGGTAACATTCTGCAGAAGTGATCCGCCGCCGCTAATCAAAAGATCGGCAGAGAAAATTTTTCTGACGATCGAAAAAATATCAAGCCAAGCGATCGCCTCAACATTATGACGTTTACGAGTATTCTCCGGATTAACAGAAATCACCGTGATAGAAATATTCGGATCAATTTCGTGCAAAACTTCAAGCATAGCATCAAGCATTGCTTCATCGCCGGCATTTTTTGAGCCGTAATATCCTGAAATCACGATTTTCATAAATTTAACAATCCTCACAGTTATTATTAATTTAGAATGTAGAATGCAGAATTAAGAATTAAGAATTAGAAATTTTGTTATTCCACTTTGAATAAAAATGAATAGCGATCATTGAAATGATACCGAGTAATGAACCAACTAAGAGACCATCAACGCCGCGCATAAATGACATAAAGATCGGTGTTCGCATATGTGCAAAAGTTTCAACCATTGACGATTGACCGAGAGTTGCAACGACAACTAAACCGAAAAAGATCATCATTTTCCAACGTTTAAAATAAGCCATAATTGCAAGCATAAACGCCGGGTGACCGATCAATAATTCTTTCGATCGTGGACGTGCATAAAATAAATTTTCTAAAAATGATCTGAATTGAATTTCAGCATTCGATACCGGCATTCCTGCAGTATGTCCACTTCTTGCGATCAATACAACGAAAGCTAAAGCGGCGATCAAAAATATGATAAATGTTTTGACTTTGATCGGCATATCTAAAATTTTTTTGATCTGTGAAACTACGTCGATATTTTTTAAATTTGTTGATTCGTCGATAACATTGAAACGTTGCAGGAAAGCGATCGAAACTAAAATCAATGGCAATACGAATGTTAATTTTATACCACGAAAGATTTGAATTTCTAAAAAGTATTCAACGTCAGACAATGCACCGGATAAATATGCTGCGCCTGCCATTGACATTAAGCCGGTTATTATCAGTGCGATCACTGCCATCAAAATTATTTGTCTTAATGGTGTCGGCTCTTTGATCATCATTGGGCGTTCACTGTCTTTGATCTTACGAAGTTTTAAATGTTCTCTTAATTTAATAAATCTGATTCGATCTAGTTGCCAGATCACTGCAAGCACCGGAAATAAATTTGCACTTGCAAGCGCAGCGATCAATCTGACTTTATTTCCTGCACCCATTAAAACCGGTATTGCCATCAACAAGGCAAGCACTCCGAAACTTATCAACTGAATTTTGAAATTTGCATTTAACCATTTTGAGATCAACGATAAATATAAAATGATCGCCGCCGCTGTTCCGATCATTACCAACGCTCTTAACATTACTGACGGATAATAATCTTCAAATGTTGAGGCTTTTCCTAATGTAAAACCTTTTGCCTTCAAAAGTTCAGTTGTGTTGCGAAAATATTTCATATTCGTTTCGTAAAGCGTCATACCTTGCAAAGGCTTTTCATAAATTCGCAGCAAATTAATTCTGATATTTCTTTCGTGATCAGTTGACGACCAACGATTAACAGCAACATTCATTTGTAATTTCGGCTGTTCATCTTTCGGAATTGCATATAAACGAGCAACACGATCATAGCCTAAACCTTTTGCAAGTTGATCCATTCCGGTTTGCTTATAGAATTGTAATTGCGTCGGATCTTCAATCAAGCCGAAAATTATATTTCTTCTGCCAATTTCTTCGATCGTCGTTTTAATTTCTTTCGTTGCGCCGAGCACTTCCGGACCGTCAAAAACCATTTCAGAGATCGGATAACCGTCAAGACGATTAAATACAGCGTGAATATCTTCAGCAGAACAATTCATATAATTTGACGGACGAGCTAAAATCGTAAAGCCGAAATTTTTTGCCGTCTCAAGTTCTTCAGTCAAAAAGCCGATCTTCATCGTCATAAACGGTGAATATTGCGCCTTGACTTCCAAAACTTCACTATCACCAACATTAATAATGTTGACACGATCAGCACCGATCCGGCGAATCAGATCATCTTTAGTCTCAACGTAAGCCGCCAGATCGTGACCTATGATATAAACTTTATTTGCGTCGATCGCTCCGTCAGCTACAAGCTGCCGCCAATTATCATTAGCAAGCGATCCATTGTAATAATTGCCGACGATCTCTGATCCGGCGATCGCAATAACTTTACCGCGTCGAGTTAATTTTTCATAAGTCGTTTCATAAATCGCAAGTGAAGTTATTCCTGCCTCTTTAGCGTTAATTAATACGTCAGAAAAATTCAAGCCGTCACGTTCGGCAATATTCCAAAGACTTTCATAATCAACCGCAATATCAATTTGTTGATTCTTAATTTCGACTTCGTGACGCTGCCAAGCGATCACTAAAGAGGCTATTAAACCGATCAGAATTGCGATCATTAAAATTCTATTGTAAAAAAATTTTTTCATCGTTTAATAATTTCCTTGATTATTAGTCGATCAATTTCTGATCGCCGTTAAAATTGCTTGACCTTCTTGCAATTCAACATTTTCAAATTTTAAATTCAACGGCAATTTATCAGCTGAGGCAATTTTTATATCACCGAAAAATCTATCAAGTTGAACGTGTCTTAACAACGGCGCACGAGCATTTAATTTTGTCATACGAAAATATAAATCACCTTCGTCAGCAATGATCAAGCCGCTAAGTTCCAAATCAGCATTGCGATTCATAATCATTACATTAGCCGTTGCGTTGATCTCTTCAGGTGTAATTTTCAACTGCAAATTTTCCAACTTGCCTGCAACTTTTTGCTCCAAAAATTTTTTCAAATTCTCTTCACTTATCACGCCGATCATTTCAACTTTTCCGACTGACTTCAAATAATCTTCAACTCGACGAGTTCGACCATTTTCATCTTTCTTATCACCGAAAAGCAACATCGGCATATCAACTTTGATCTGTTCACCGTTAAGTCTTAAGTCTGTCGTTTCAAGTTCACCTATTCGACCGTTGACAACTTCGCCGTGAATTTCGTCAACTTGTCCTGTTGTAATTAAAAATCTCGGTGAAGAATCGATCGACAGATCAACTTCTTGTGAATAAGTCAGTTGAGAAATTTTTTCTTTGAGCATTCCGCTTAAAATTTGCGGCAAAACAATTTCAGTAAGTACTGCTAAAATTATAAACAGCACTCCGATCACAATTAAAAATTTTCTCATTTATAATACCTCAAGCCTTCTGACCAACTTTAGCGGCAAGAAACGAACGAATAAAATTGTCAATGCTGCCGTCCATAACAGCTTGAACATTGCCTGTCTCTTCACCTGTTCGTAAATCTTTAACCAATGTGTAAGGTTGAAAGACATACGATCTGATCTGACTGCCCCATTCAATCTTCATTCGATCACCTTCAAGTTTTGCGATCTCATCTTCTTTTTTCTCAAGTTCCATTTCAAAAAGTTTTGCACGGAGCATTTTCAAACATTGTTCACGATTTTGCAACTGCGATCTTTCATTCTGACATTGCACAACAATACCCGTCGGTAAATGTGTCATTCTAACTGCCGAAGAAGTTTTATTGATATGCTGACCGCCTGCACCGCTGGCTCTGTAAGTATCAACTCGAACATCAGCCATATTCAGATCAACTTCAACTGCGTCATCAATCTCCGGCATAATATCACAAGCACTAAATGAAGTATGACGGCGAGCATTTGAATCAAACGGCGAAATTCTTACAAGTCGATGAACGCCTTTTTCAGACTTCAAAAATCCGTAAGCATTATGACCTTTGATAAATAACGTTACTGATTTAACACCGGCTTCATCACCGGGCAAAATATCAACCATATCAACTGTAAAGCCGTGACGTTCTGACCAACGTGTATACATTCTCAAAAGCATTTGCGTCCAATCTTGCGCTTCAGTTCCACCGGCTCCAGCGTGAAGTGTCAAGATCGCATTGTTAGCATCGTAAGGTTCACTAAGTAAAATTTCAAGCTGCAATGACTCAAGACCGGCTTTGATCTCTTCAATTTCATTTGCAACATCGCTTTCAAGACTTTGATCGCCTTCTTCAATTCCCATATCGTAAAGCGTTTGAGCATCTTCAAATTTGTTGACGAGATTTTTGTAATTTTCAACGCCGCTTTTAATGTCATTGAGTTCTTGAGTGATCTTTTGCGCCGAATCAGGATCGTCCCAAAACGTCGGACCACTCATCTTGTATTCTAACTCTGCAATTTTATTTTCCTTGTTGGCAACGTCAAAGTGAATCCCCCATTTCATTCAGCTTTTCACGGAGTGTTGTCAACTCCGGCTTTAAATCTTCAAGCATTAAATCACTTCCTCATTATTTTTGTTATCGCTTTTTTGGATAATTTTATTGATCTTTTCTTCAGACCAGCCGGTTGCTTTTTTAATAAATTCAATCGGTGTTCCATCGTTAAGAAAATTTCTCACCATTTCAAACATATTTTCAGTTTTGCCTTGATTATAAATTTCTTCAACAATCGGACTCATTATCTCACGTCCTTCAATCAATTCAACTTTTTTGATTTTGTCCAATAATTTCAATAATCTGCTCTTCGTTATAACCTGTTACATTCTTTATGAACTCAATAGGCATTCCGGCATTTATGAGATTTTTTATAACATCTATCAATTTTTTTTCTCCAACAGCAAGACCTTGATTATAAATCTCTTCAACTACTGGACTCATAAACGTTACACCTTCTTTCGATTCTTTAAGATAAATTGAACATTCGGCGATCTCTTTATAATTCAGCTTATGCGGATCTCTGCAGAAAAAATCTTGCATCAATCTACCAAGTTTACTGTCATCACGATTTTCGCCGTTGACATAAATTATATGACTAGCATCATTAAATGATTCGTTTGTTTCCGTGATCATTCTTTCAATATGATAGATCGGCAAATTCTTTTTCAATACGTCGTGTTCAGTTATAAAAATAACATAGGACTCAGGCAATTTTTGATATTCAACACCTTTAGCAAGCGATCGAGAGTCTAACATACTGCTATTATATCTTGCACGGCGTGGAATTGCACCTTCATCGGAGCGTTGAATTTCAATATCGTAAATCTTACCTTTAGCCGTTGCCAAAACATCAAAACGAACGCCTTTATAAATTACGTTCGGAACATCGCATTGAGTTATAACTTCTTCAACGTGAAGATCATCAATGTCAAGAATTATTCTCAATACTAATTCTAAACATTCTCTGCTGATCTCCATAACTTTATTGAAAAATATATCATCAATTAAACGCAAATTTTTTATCCTGGCAATAATTTCTTCTTCATTCATAATTAGATCATTCTTTCAATCTTTAATAGGTTTCAAGCCGCTATATTTTACTTGAGCTACATTTGAGCGATAAATTTTTTCTGCATTGATAGGATTTATCAAAACATTTGCAGAGAATTTTTGAAAATCACCGTTGATTTTAACATTTGAATTTTGATGCTTGCCATTGACGGAAATTAAAACCCAATTTTTATTGCCCGATTTATCCTCAAAAAATACATTCGGTGAAATTCCCGGCGAATCATTGAAAGAAATAATTTTATTACCGTCTCTTTCAAGGTAATTTCTAACCGTGCTGACTGCCCAATTTGAAAGTTCCCAATCAGAAATTTCAATCGGCGTATCAGAAACGAGATCAAAGAGATTAATTTTCTTGTCCGTTCGAGTGTCGAATAAATTCCAGCTGCCTGTTGCAGGTTTCATATTACGAATTTTGATTTTGAAAAGGCACGGCAACAAATTATTTTCAGCACAAATTTTTATCTGTAAATCTTTTGCCGCTTGAGTCGTCTTTGAAATTACTTTATCATCATCAAATTCAATCAGATCGATCAGAATAGAAAAAACTTGATTTTTATATCTGAATGTCATCGAATCAAAAGACGGCGTAATAATTTTTGTTCGCAGCCAATTAAAACCATTTCCTTGAGTATTTTCGATTTTATTATATTCGTTGAATAATTTTTGTAAGTGCAGACCGGTAATTTTCCACGCGTCAATATATTCTTTAGTCAGTTTAATATTTTCAAGCGGATATGTTTTGTCTTGAGACAGTGCCAAAATTTTCCACCTCAATTATTTTTTCTTGCGTCCACAACAATTTTTATACTTCTTGCCACTGCCGCACGGACAAGGATCATTTCTACCAACTTTACTGCCGTCAGGATTTTTTTTCGGTGACTTCTTAGCCTCAGCAGAAGAAACTTCATCACCGTGAGATGCTTGTGCATTTTGCAGACGATCTTCAAGTTGTTCTTCTTCTTGCTGGACTACTGCAACGTGATACATTAGACTTGCAATTTGATCTTGAATCGCCGCTTCCATTTCTTCAAACATTGCTAAAGCCTCAATTTTATATTCAACAAGTGGATTTCTCTGACCGTAAGCTCTTAAATTGATACCTTCACGCAACATATCCATATGATCAAGGTGTTCCATCCATTTATTATCGACAACTCGGAGCATTACAACTTTTTCAAGTTCACGCATTGTTGATTCTCCGAACATTTCTTCACGCTGTTTATAAGAATTTTCAGCAACGCTTTCTAATTCTTCCTTGAGTTCATCGCGGCTAAGTTGTTCTAATTCATCAACTTTTAATTTACCACTCGGCGCATAAATTCTTTCTGCGTCCTTAATGAGTTCATCAAGTTGCCATTCTTCAGGATAAAGTTTTTCATTAGCATATTGATTCATTTCTTGCTTGATAATGTGATTAACCATTCCAATAATATTTTCACGCAAATTTTCACCGTGAAGAATTTTTTTGCGCTCACCATACATAACTTCACGTTGTTGATTCATAACGTCATCATATTCCAAAACGTGTTTTCTAATATCAAAGTTTCTAGCTTCAACTTTTTTCTGTGCGTGTTCAATCGATCTTGTTATCAATGAATGTTCGATCGGTTCATCTTCTTCCATACCGAGCTTGTCCATAATTTTAGCAATATTTTCAGAGGCAAAAAGTCTCATCAGATCATCTTCAAGCGATAAATAAAATCTTGATTCGCCGGGATCACCTTGTCGACCGCTGCGACCTCTAAGCTGATTATCAATTCGCCTTGATTCGTGGCGTTCCGTTCCAATAATGAAAAGTCCGCCGAGTTCAGGAACACCTTCACCTAGTTTAATATCAGTTCCACGACCTGCCATATTCGTTGCGATCGTTACTGCATCACGTTGACCGGCATCAGCAACAATTTCAGCCTCTTTTTCGTGAAATTTTGCATTCAAAACATTATGAGGAATACCACGTTTTTTAAGAATCGCTGAAAGTTCTTCTGATTGAGTGATTGAAGTTGTACCGATCAAAATAGGTTGTCCTTTAGCGTGAATTTCTTCGACAGCATTTCCAACAGCTTTATATTTCGCACGCTTATTTTTATAAATAACGTCCGGGTGATCGACACGTCTGACAGGTTTATTAGTCGGTACAACGATAACCGGCAATTTGTAGATTTTCAAAAATTCGTCTTCTTCAGTCTTAGCAGTGCCAGTCATACCTGCTAATTTATCGTACATTCTAAAATAATTTTGAAATGTGATCGTTGCAAGCGTCTGTGATTCACGCTGAATTTTTACGCCTTCTTTAGCTTCGATCGCTTGATGTAAACCGTCAGAATAACGACGACCTGTCATCAAACGCCCGGTAAATTCATCGACAATAATAATTTCATTGTCACGAACAACATAATCTCGATCGCGTTTCATAAGTGCTTTAGCTCTCAATGCAGCGGTGAAACAATGAGAGAGTTCAATATTTTCCGGCGCGTAAAGATTTTTAATTCCTAATAATTTTTCAATTCGTGGAATAACTTCATCTTTCGGTGCAACGGTTTTTTGTTTCTCATCAACAGTATAGTCATCACCTTCTTTAAGATTAGCAACGGCACGAGCCATAACTGCATACATTTCAGTCGATTTTGCACCGGGTCCTGAAATTATCAGCGGCGTTCTTGCCTCGTCGATCAAAATCGAATCAACTTCATCAACGATCGCATAATGCAACGGACGTTGAACCATTTGATCTTCGTGAATTACCATATTATCACGCAGATAATCAAATCCAAATTCGTTATTAGTTCCAAAAGTGACATCGCAGCCATAAGCAAATTTTCTTTCAGGAAAATCAAGATCGTGAACAATCAAACCAACAGTTAAGCCGAGAAAATTATATAATTGTCCCATCCATTCAGAGTCACGTTTAGCAAGATAATCATTAACCGTAACCATATGAACGCCTTTACCTTCAAGTGCATTCAAATAAACAGGTAACGTTGCTACTAAAGTTTTACCTTCGCCGGTTTTCATTTCAGCGATCTTTCCTTCGTGCAAACACATTCCGCCGATCAACTGAACATCGAAATGTCTCATTCCTAAAACTCTTCGTGATGCTTCTCTTACAACGGCGAATGCTTCCGGCAAAAAATCATCAAGACTTTCGCCGGCGGCTAAACGTTCTTTGAATTTATCTGTATGACCTGCAAGTTTATCATCAGTCATATTTTGCATTGTCGTTTCAAGCGAATTAATTTTATCTACAACTTTTTGCATTCGTTTAATTTCTTTTTCGTTGTTATCACCTAAAAATCTTTTTAAAAATCCAAACAAAAATTTTCACCTCACAAATATTTTTATCTTGTGTTTGAATTTTAACAGACAAGCAGTTATAAGTCAAAAAATTTTCTTTGAAGTCTATTAATTAACGAAAAAATTTTTTTGCAATAAAAAGCGACTCACTAATTATACAAAAGTGAATCGCCATTTTTATTTTCGATTTTAATTTCGATTTCGATTTCAAATTCAAATTCAATTTCAATTTTAAATTATTCTTTCTTCTGCTTACGAATTACTTCAACTTCAACATAATCGATCGGACCGGCAATCGGAACAGAAGGTTTACGAACTCTAACCGATGCTTCGTCGATATGTGGAAATTTTGCAAGAAGTCTATCAGCAATATGACCGGCAAGTGCTGCAAGAAGTTGAAAGCGTTTATTTTCGGTGACTTCTTTGACAATATCATAAACTCTTGCAGTGTCGACACCATCATTAAGACTATCAGTATCAGCCGCTTTGTCATCTTCCATCATAAGTTCAACATCAAAGAAAAATTTCTGACCTTGTTCACGTTCATATTCGTAATAACCGTGAAAACCGTAGAACATCATATTAGCTATACGAACTTTTACCATAAATGATCACCTCAAATTTCATTCAGAATGCAGAAAATTTTTCTGATTCCTAATCCTTAAAACTTTTTTCTAATTATAGCATAGAGTTTAGCATTGTGCTATAATTTTGAAGATTATTTTTGTAGAAGGTGAAATTTTTGGGTGATTTATTTTTGATCGGATTGATCTTTTGTATGTTCGTTTACTCATTCTTTGATGAAATTTTTACTGAATGAGGTGAATTGTTT
>JAFUZV010000039.1 GCA_017476425.1 Selenomonadaceae bacterium | reverse complement strand
CAGATAGACAAAAGAAAAGTTTCAGAAATGAAACACAGGATGGGGCATCGTCCTGCGAAGTAGATCAAGTAAGACTTCAAATTTGAAGCATTGATTGTTAATAGCGGAATCCGCCGAATTTATTCGTGCGGAGTATGTCAAGATATTAAACTGAATGGTTCTGGCATAATTTATACGGGCAGTGCAGATAGCTTTTTCATAGAGCGTGATACTCAGCTGCCGATGTGGGGAACAATGTGGTCGTTTAGTGACAGCATTGATAACTATTGGCTTGAACAAGAAGATGGTTTTGTAAAAATGAGTAATTGTGATAAAATGATTTTGGTGTTGCTAAAGAGGCAGGCGGTTAATTTTAACCTCAGATTTGAGGTGATCGCTATGGGCAATTGTTTGTTATGATCATTACGATCATTATCATACTTCTGCTCACGAGCGAAAATGCCGCCTAGTCCAAACCTAGACGGCAGAAATTAACTTCTAATCTGATATCTGCTAACTCTGTGAGGTCGACCGCTTGTCGACAGCACCCGAAACGCTCTGTTTGATCGCAGGGCGTTTTATTAATCAGATTATATCATTTCAAAAAAAATTGTCAAATAAAATTTAATTCTCCGGATCATCAAAACCGATTAGCCAAGTTGCAATAAAACCGGCAATATAAGCCGTGATCAGTCCGACAAAATAAATTGCAATATTATTTGTCGTGGCGGCAAGTGGTAAACCGCTGATTCCGAGAGTTGCTGCTCCGACCATAAAATTTGCTTGAATTGCTCCGCCGAACGCTCCACCTATACAGGCTGCAATAAACGGCTTTCCGAGCGGAAAAGTTACACCGTAGATCAGCGGCTCACCAACACCCATAATTCCAACCGGTAACGCTGAAGCGATCGTCTTTTTTAGAAATTTATTTTTCGTTTTGAAATAAATTGCGATCGATGCTCCGACTTGTCCTGCGCCTGCCATTGCTAAAATTGGTAACAAGATTGTTACTCCATACTGCGAAATTAAATCGACGTGAATAGGTGTCATTGCTTGATGAACGCCAAACATTACTAACGGCAGCCATAAACCGGCGAGAATAAATCCAACTATTGCGCCGCCGGATTGAATTGCATTTGTTGCTAAATTTCCGATCGTTTCTGAGATCATTCCGCCGATCGGTTGAAGAATGAAAATTGCTGCTGTACCTGCGATTAAAAATGTTATCAACGGTGTTAAAAATAGATCGAACATTTCCGGGATAATTTTGTGTAATTTTTTTTCAAGATAAGCACCGAGAGCCGCAACTAAAACGACGCTGATCACTCCGCCGCGTCCGGGTAATAATTTTTCACCATTCAAAGTTATTTCTGCAAGTTGTGGATGAGTTATCAACGCCGCTAAAATTCCACCTATGATCGGTGTACCTTCAAAAACTTTTGCGGCATTGAATCCAACAAATAGATTCATTCCAAAAAAAATTGTGTTACCGGCGATAATTAAAAGTTTTACGAATTGATCATTTGCGATCGACGGATCAATTTTGATCGCTAAACCTACACAGCCGGTTATTAATCCACAAGCTATAAACGCAGGTATCAGCGGAACAAAAATTCCGGCGATCTTCTTCAGAAATAATTTTGATGGCGTTGCATTCTTCGCTTTGATCTCATCTTGCAATGCTTTACCGTCACCGATCTGCGGTTTCTTGATAAGATTTTTAAATTCATTCGTAACATTCGTAGCCTTGCCGGGTCCTAAAATGATCTGAAATTCTTCAACGGAATCATTAACGCCTAACACTCCGTCAAGATTTTTGATTTGATCGATCATTTGAGAATTTTTTTCAACAAGTTGCAAGCGAAGTCGTGTCATACAATTTGTTGCACTTAAAATATTTTTTTCGCCGACGATCTCAAAAATTTTTTCTGCTAACTCTTTGTTATTCAATAGAAAACCTTCTTTCAAACAAATTAAAAAGACTGACAAGTTATTTTATCAGTCTTTTTTTGATATTCAAGCAAATTTTTATTTCTCATTCCAAATTTTTTTATTACGATCTGCAGTCCATTTTGTGCCGTCATTAAGTTGAAAAGTTATTTCAGAATTTCCAATCACAATTAGTGAGCCGCCGCCGTTAATTCGGATCAAAATCGTGTCGCTTTCAATGTCCGTTGAGTTTATATCGTCGATCGAAATGTCAAGCAAGTTGACAAGATCATTATCATTAGCAGAAATGATCGTGTCGTTACCGTTGCCATTGAGATAAAAAAATTCATTGTCGCCACTGCCGCCGATTAAAAGATCATTGCCGCTTTCACTTCCCCAAAGACTATTTTTAAAAGTTCCGCCGATCAATGTGCTGTCATTCGTGCTGCCGATTAAACTTGTTACGCCTGAAAAATTCGACGCATCAATTTCATCAACATTATAAAAAATTTTTGCGCCGCTGATCTCATCATTCCAGCCGTTAGAATAAATTGCAAGTTGATCAGCGTTTAGGCTTTCATCAATCGTTAATTTGTTGCCTAAATTTTTTAAATCACCGTAAACGTTGACGCTTTCATTATAAAATAGATCGTCACCATAATTAATAACAAAATCGACATTCGATGCATTCGCCTTAAAAATTTTATTCTTTGCGCCGTTGATTTTAATTTTATCGTTAGGATTATCACCGACTTGAACATAAAAATCTTCGCCGATCAATTCAAAATTCGTTGCGTCTTGTCCAAAAGTATTAATCTTGTCGTCATTATCACTTGCGCCGAAATGAAAATTTTCAACGGTATCAAGTCCGCCACCGGCGATATAGAAAAATTCAGTTGCTCCGAACTTTTCAAGATCACGATCATCATAGCCGAAAAGCGAATCACGACCAACACCGCCATAAATTGAAGTTGCACCTGCGCCGGCGTAAATTTCATTGTTGCTGTCATTCGAGCCGATCAACGTTGTTGAATTTCTTCCGCCTTTTATCGCCTCAATGTTATGATAATGTTCATTCATATTGATATTTAAAGTCTCATCAAACGCTGTGAAGTCTATCAAAGTGCCGTTTTCAAGTTTATCAAGTGCGCTTGACATACCTTGACCGAAAAATTCTGTTGGTAAGTTGTAACTATCATTAATTTGTAGCGTTGAATTGTTCGGCAGAAATGCACAACGATTATCATTTACAAATAATTTTTGAATTTGATCGCTTTGATCCTCTGAATCTTTATAATTTCGTTCGCTTTGATCGTCATCAAATATCAAATGATTTTCTCCGAAAGTCAAAATCAAATTTCCATTGACGAATTTAAAATCAAGATCATTAAGGTTATCAATTTGAATTTTATCAGCAATATTACTAAATCCTTCATTAAAACCAGTGATAGTAGTTTGTCCGAAATCAATATCAGAAGGAATTTTGATCGTTACACTTTCAAATTTTGAAACTTCATCAGAAATTTTTATTAAATCACTTCCGCCGCTAAGACAAACGACATCACCTGAACCGATTAAAATCGTGTCATCATTTGAACTGCCGATTATCGTTGACGAATTGAGATATTCATTTTGATAATTTCCGATCAAAATTACGTTTTCATCGAAGTTAGCAGCGTCGATAAAGCCGTGAATCAAAATAATTTTTGAAATTTTGCCGTCGCTGTTAAGAATCTCCGCTGAAGTAAAATTATCTTCTTTAGTGATTGCCGTCAAAGTTACATTTAAATTGTTCGTGAAAATCGAATCATTTTTGAAATAAATATCGCCATTCTCAATAGCAGAAATAATATCAACTAAATTATTTTTATTGCTTAAAGTTTCATCACCTGGAATTGTAACAGGTTGAATTGTTTCATCACTTGTTAAAGTATCGTCAGTGTTGATTGTTTCATCAGTAGGAATAGTAACGTCTGGCGGAATTGTTTCATCACTCTTTAAAGTATCATCATTGTTGATTGTTTCATCAGTAGGAATGGTAAAGTCCGGCGGAATTGTTTCATCACTTGTTAAAGTATCATCATTGTTGATTGTTTCATCGTTCGGAATTGTTACGTCTGGCGGAATTGTTTCATCACTTGTTAATGTATCGTCTATGTTGATTGTATCATCAGTAGGAATGGTAAAGTCCGGCGGAATCGTTTCATCACTCTTTAAAGTATCGTCAGTGTTAATTGTATCATCAGTAGGAATAGTAAAGTCCGGCGGAATTGTTTCATCACTTTTTACAGTATCATCATTGTTGATTGTTTCATCGCTCGGAATGGTAACATCTGACGGAATTGTTTCATCGCTTTTTAATGTATCGTCTGTGTTAATTGTATCATCAGTAGAAATGGTAACGTCCGGTGGAATTGTTTCATCACTCTTTAAAGTATCATCATTGTTGATTGTATCATCAATGGTAACGTCCGGCGGAATTGTTTCATCACTTGTTAAAGTATCATCTGTGTTGATTGTATCATCGCTGGGAATGGTAACAGGCTGAATCGTTTCATCGCTTTTTAAAGTATCATCATTGTTAATTGTATCATCACTCGGAATAGTAACGACCGGCGAAATTGTTTCATCACTTTTTAAAGTATCGTCATTATTAATTGTATCATCGCTAGGAATAGTAACGACCGGCGAAATTGTTTCATCACTTTTTAAAGTATCGTCATTATTAATTGTATCATCGCTAGGAATAGTAACGTCCGGCGGAACTGTTTCATCACTTTTTAAAGTATCATTTGTGTTGATCGTTTCATCGCTAGGAATAGTAACATCCGGCGGAATTGTTTTATCAACTTTTTCAGTCCACTCAATCACATCAAACAAATTTTTTGAATCAGTAAAATTCGCCGTGAAATTTTTCCCATTTGAATCAATACGAATAATTTTGTCTTCTTCAATAAAATTGTAAACTGAATCGTCAATTTTAAGCGTCTCGCCGATCTCACAATCATTAACACCGACAACAGCTCCATTAGCAATAGACAAAATTACACCGTCGCCGCCGCCAACACTATAAACGCTATCGATCGAAACATTGCCATCATCTTCAATCATCAAAACTTCAACATTTGCCGATCCAGATAATTTATAACCGCCGCTGAGACTATCAAGCGTCAGTACATCTTCATAATTAATTTCAATAACATTAGTCGAATCGAATGCAGAAGATAAAATGATCATTTTAGGCATCTCAACAGTTTTAAATAAAGCCTTCCAATTCTCTTCGTTAAACAGATCATTTAGATTAATTTCATTGCTTAAATCATAAGTTAAAGTTATATTATCAATCGTCTTGAAAAGTTTTTCATCTTTAATTGAATAATTTATATCGTTGATTTTAAAATTATCGTTGACGTTATTAATAATTTGTCCGTTGCCACTAATCAGCATTGCACCGCTAAAATTATTTTCACCAACGTTAATTGTACCGTTGAAATCTGAATCAATGCTAACGTCGACACCGCTACTAATTGAATAAATTTCACCAACATTTAAGGTTGCAATTAGTTGATCATCTTTAAAGAAGACACAATCACTATCAAAAGTTGAATCGATCGTTACAAAGTTATCAATACTTTTGAAGTTGATCCATTCGCTGTTAATTAAATCGCTGACAATTACGCCATCATTTAAATCATCAGCAAGATATTTATCATCGCTTAAAATTCCACTAGCAACTATTGAATAACTTTGATCGTTGACTTTGAAATTATCATTGACATTATTAATAATTTGTCCGTTGCCACTAATCAGCATTGCACCGCTAAAATTATTTTCACCAACGTTAATTGTACCGTTGAAAGTTGAATCAATGCTAACGTCAACACCGCTACTAATTGAATAAATTTCACCAACATTTAAGGTTGCAATTAGTTGATCATCTTTAAAGAAAACGCAATCACTATCAAAAGTTGAATCGATCGTTACAAAGTCATCAATATTTTTGAAGTTGATCCATTCACCTTTAATTAAATCTCTAACAATTACGCCATCACTTAAATCAT
>JAFUZV010000038.1 GCA_017476425.1 Selenomonadaceae bacterium | reverse complement strand
ATGATGAGGACTTAGGACTTGATGAATACATCTGAACATAGTTACATAAGGGAATATTGGGAAGATATACAATCAGGGCGAACAATCGTCGGCTATTACGTTAAAAAGCAAATGGAGCGGCTGATCAAAGAATTAGACGATCCGAAATATAAAATTGACTTAGCAGAATCAGAAAAGCGAATCAAATTCATAGAAAAAGAATGTCGACACTCTGAAGCACCATTCGCAGGAAAACCATTTTTATTAATGACATTTCAAAAGGCGATCATTGAGGCTTTGTTCTCTATTAAATGCTACAATGAAGAATTAGATCGCTATGTAAGAAAATATCAAGAATTGTTGTTAGTTATCTCAAGGAAATCAGGAAAAGCATTAGATATTAAAACTAAAATTCCAACGCCGTATGGCTGGCGAACTATGGCGGATTTACAAGTTGGCAATTATGTTTTTGCGGTTGATGGAACACCGGCGGAAATCATAACGACTTCTGAAGTGAAAACCGATCATAAATGTTACAAAGTTACATTTGAAGATCATAGCGAAATAATTGCTGACGCTGAACATTTATGGACAGTGGTAATAAAAGATCGTCAAGGATTTTCAAATATCACTACTGAAAAAATGGCGTTGAATTTTAAACATAAACGAGTTGACGGCAAAGGCATAGAATATAAATATCGAGTGCCGATTAATGCTCCTGTTGAGTATTCCCCAAAAGAATTGCCTATCAATCCTTATATGTTGGGTGTTTGGTTAGGTGATGGTGAAAGTTCAGGAGCGCGAATATCTTGCGGCTTTAACGATCTTGAAGAAATGACAAGATTAATAAATTCAGTTGGTGAAATAATAACAAGTGTTAAAAAAGACAAAACTTGTTTGAGAATGAATATAAAAATGTTATGTCATAAACTTAGGAAATTAAATTTACTTAACAATAAACACATACCAGGAATTTACTTACAATCTTCGGTGGAACAACGCTTGGAACTTTTAAAAGGTTTAATGGATACAGATGGAACTTGCGGCAAAAGTGGTGAATGTGAATTTACGCAAAAAAACAAATCAGTAGTTGACGGTTTTATAGAATTGTTAAGCAGTTTAGGGATCAAATGCTCCGTGCGAACAAAGATACCAAAAATAAATGGTAAAGAATGCGCAATGGTTTATAGAGTGACTTTTTTTACTGATAAACAATTTCCGTGCTTTAAATTGAGGCGGAAATTTGAAAGGCTAAAACCATTACTGAACAAGCGAATGAAGAATAAATCAATTGTCAACATAGAATTAACGGAATCCGTTCCTGTTAAATGCATAGGAATCGATCATCCGTCACAATTATATTTAGCCGGTGAACGTTTCACGGCAACACATAACACTCCATTAGCAAGCGCGATGGCGTTAAGTGAATGGGTCTGCGGCGAAATGGGCAACTAAACTGTTATTAAAAATCTAAACAAAATTATACAAAAGTATAGATTTAACGACAGAATACCCTTTGTATCGAGGAATCGGTGCAAACTCAACGTTAAATGCTTTGAAATCCTAAAGCTCTGCAACCTAAACAGTAGCTGGAAACGGCAAGCTGAATGGTGCGAAAGCGAAAAAAACAGTAGAGATGGCATAAGCTGAAAAAAAGCCAATCAGTGCTGATAAGTGACAATCAGAAACGTTGGTGCTAAGTGCTGTAAAAATGGACGTTTAGCAGGGAAATTCCTAAACCGAAAGGCACGGAAAACCTTCAACGATCATCTTCTTGAGGAAGAGTAGAACTGCAAGCTAAAGGCAGAAGAAAAATGTTGCAACCTACGGGTTGAAGAAATGATCTGCGCTGGCTGGAAACAGTCAGAGGTCTACCGGCAACGGCAAGACTGCTGCGAAGTTGCGAATCGCAGTGAACAAGATAAATATATACAAATTTGACAAAAATACATAAAACAAGGTACAAATTATTTACTAAGTTTATTAGCGTGATTTTCTAAAAATTCATCAATAGCTGTAGTCACGAGTTTGGCTAAGCTGAGACCGTGATCGGCGGCGGCTTGTTTGTATTTTTCACGCAATCCCTTTTTAATGCGAATAGCTAAACGATCATAATTTTTATCGTTATAGCGATTTGTGGCGGCTATTTGTGAATTAACTTTAATCATATTAATCAACTCCTTAAATGAATTATATGACAGCATTATAAAAAGTCAATAAAAATATTGACAAATAAAAATGCTAGCATTATAATTGAAGTGGAGGTGATAAAATGATTCGAGCAGTTAAAATTAGATTGTTACCAACGCCGGAGCAAGAAATATTATTTTGGAAGTCGGCGGGAGTAGCAAGGTGGTCATATAATTATTTCTTATCTGAAAACGAAAAGCTCTATCAAGAGTATTTGAAGAATGACAAAACCGGCAACAAAAGCATATCCGAAGGCAAAATCAGAAAGCATATCAACAACGTTTTGAAGAAGACAACGCATAAATGGTTGAGTGAAGTCAGCAGCAATGTAATGAAGCAAGCGGTTAAAGATGCGAATATAGCATTGCAACGATTTTTCAAAGAATCATCAGGCTATCCGAGATTTAAAAGCCGCCATAAGTCAAAAATCAGTTTTTATGTGAATTATGAATCTTTAAAACGTTTAGCGAACGGCTTTCAAGGTGAAAGACTCGGATATATCAAGACGGCTTATCCATTGCCGAAAATCAAAGGTCATTATTCTAATCCACATATCAGTTTTGACGGTAAACACTGGTATTTATCAGTAGGCTTTGAAGTTAAGACTAAAGAAGTGGAATTGACGGGCAAAAGTATTGGAATTGATTTAGGCGTGAAGGATTTAGCAGTTGTTTCAAACGGTAAAGTCTACGGAAATATCAACAAGACACGGCGGATCAAGCAGTTAAAGAAGCGTCTAAAACGTGAACAGCGGAAAGTTTCACGGAAGATTGAAGGCAATATCAAAAGCCGAGATTCAAAACGTCGACCAACTTTTAAACGACCCTTGAGAGAGTGCAGGAACATTCAACGTCAAAATCAGAAAATACGCTTGATTTATAAAAAGTTGACAGATATAATAAATAATTATCTTCATCAAACGACAACCGAGATAGTGAAAGCCAAGCCGTCTCGAATAGTGATGGAAAATTTGAATGTCAGCGGAATGATGAAGAATCGACATTTATCAAAAGCTATAGCAGAACAAAAATTTTATGAGTTCAAAAGACAAATCAAGTATAAATGTGAAATGTACGGAATAGAATTTGTTGAAGTTGACAGATTTTATCCAAGCAGTAAGACTTGTTCACACTGCGGACACGTCAAAGTTGACTTGAAATTGTCTGATAGAATTTATAAATGTGCTGAATGCGGCTTAACGATAGACAGGGATTTAAACGCCGCAATAAACTTAGCAAATTATTCAATCTGAGAATTTTCACTATAAAGAAAACTCAGATATGTACCTATCGCTACTGGGGAATTTAAGCCTGTGGAGAATTACACAAACGCGAGTAGCTCCGGCAAAAGCGGATTCGATGAAGCAGGAAGATATTTTTGTGAAGAATATCACAGTGTAAATATGTATATATTTTGTTAAATTTGTATATGTTTATCGTAGCGGCACAAAGATACTTTACGGATCAAACGATTACGATCAAGCGGATTTGCTTTATATGGCGACTGACGCAATGCGGGAAGCGTCACCGAGACTTGCGAAATGTACGCGGCGCAATCAAAAGGGAATATTTTTCGGAAATATCAAGCAAAGATCGCACGTTGGAAAATTCACGAGTCAAAACAAAGGATCAATCCGCAAAATGTCAGCGAAAACGAATGCAAAAGAAGGACGCAATATCAAAGTTGGAGTAGTTGACGAAGTGCACGAATTAAGGGACGAGACGTTTGTAATGCCGATCAAGCAAGCATTATCAACGCAAGAAGAACCGATTTATTTAGAATTAACAACAGAAGGATTCACTGACGGCGGCTATCTTGATGAAAGATTAAAATTAGCATCGTCAATCTTAAATGATGAAGTTGAAAAGCCGAATATGCTGATCTTTTGGTAT
>JAFUZV010000004.1 GCA_017476425.1 Selenomonadaceae bacterium | reverse complement strand
TTCGTGGTGAGTATTGGGATGAATATGAAGATGATACTACTAATGTTATTGATGCTAAAGACGGCGACGATTTTGTAGAAGGTTATTTTGATTCTGCAAGTCTCAATGGAGGCAATGGTAACGATACGATTATAGTTTTTAGCGGTTACAAGAATGCAACGATTGACGGCGGTAGCGGAAATGATTCCATTCAAATTTATACGGGTTCTTATAGTTACTGGGATGACATTACAGAAGAAGAATCTGAAATTGTATCTCCATCTCAAGCGTCAGTCAATGGTGGTGCCGGTGATGATGTAATTGAAATTGAATCCACTAATTTTACTCTTAAAGGATTTTTGGATTGGGACGATGAAACGGACGAAATATTTTGGAATACAGGAATAGCGTGGACTGACACCATTAGCGGAAATATTACCGTTACCGGCGGTGCAGGTAATGACACGATCAGAAATACTTTCCTCTATGCTTATCCAAACGGTTATACTGAAACTTACAATTATGATACTGAAGGTTATGAAGATGGAGATTTTTATCTTGTTTCAGAGACAGTAACGTATACCAGAAACGCAACAACAACTACGTATACATCAACTTTGAATTTTTCCGATGGAACTTCAAGGACTTTAACTCGTATTAGTAAATTAGTTTACAATCGCTTGATTCAATATGCTGACGGTGACGGCGACGACGTGATCGAAGACTATAATGTTGGTGATACTTTGCAGATCGCCGGAACTTATTCAACTCAAGTCAGCGGTACTAAAGATGTGCTTATCAAAATTGGCAGTGGATCAATTAAACTGCTTAATGCTAAAGGCAAGACGTTGAATATCGTCGATGGAGATTTTGGTGGCGGCGATGACGACGATTTAGAATACGTTAAATTAACAAATGCAAGCGTCTCACCTTACGTTGCAGGCTCAAATGTCGGAACGATCGACGGATCAGAAGCTACTAAAAAAGCATTTAAGATCACCGGAAACGATCACGATAATGTAATTATTGGCGGATCGAAAAATGATACTTTCACCGGTGGATCAGGTGATGATACTTTTGTTAGTGGAGTCGGAAAAGATATTGTTACTGATTATGCAGAAGGTGATATTGTTTCGATTGCCGGATCGATCGACAAAGCCGCTTTCAATAAAAATAATGTTACCTTCACTAGTGGAAAGAATACAATGACTTTGCAGAATGTCAAAGGTAAGAAAGTTACTTTTGTTGATGGCGGTGGTAATGTCACTAAACAGACTTTCGGCGTTAATAAATTAGAAATTGTTGACGGCGACGGATCAACGATCAATGTTGCTAATGATTCGACTGTTCTTACTCTTGACGCTTCATTACGAACTGAAGATATTGTTTTGCTCGGAAATGGAAAGGCAAATACTTTGATCGGCGGATCAGGTAATGATGAATTAAC
Organism: Selenomonadaceae bacterium; assembly: GCA_017476425.1. Lineage (GTDB taxonomy): Bacteria > Bacillota > Negativicutes > Selenomonadales > Selenomonadaceae > Quinella. The sequence continues at coordinate 155 of JAFUZV010000004.1, read as the reverse complement.
CGGCGGCAATGGTAAAGATTTGTTTATTTACAATGGCGGCGATGATCTGATCACTGACTACGTTGCCGGACAAGACATTATTAAACTTGATGGCGTGTCAATTCAATCTGTAGCTTACACCGGTGAACTTGAAAGCGATCTTGTTCTTACAACTG
>JAFUZV010000037.1 GCA_017476425.1 Selenomonadaceae bacterium | reverse complement strand
CTCGATGACAAATTAAATGACAAATTCAATGCACTCAATGATAAACTTGATATGGTTTTAACTGAAATGCGTGATCGTGATAATCAAAGACACGCTGAATTAATGGAAATTCGTGCTCGTCAAGATAGAGAACGTCAAGAATTTAATGAGAGATTTGAAAAGATGACCGCACAATCTGATGAAAAATTTGAAAAGTTTAATGAAAAATTTGAAAAAATGAATGCAAAATCTGATGAAAAATTTGAAAAGTCTAATGAAAAGTTTGAAAAAATGAATTCAAGACTTGATAGTACTATGAAACACGTACAGACTCTTACTGTTGCTGCGCTTGTTGGTATCGGTGCAATGTTTGTAACTCTCGTCATCTTTATCACTGCTAGATAATCGGAGGTGATTTTAATGGAATTTCTTAATGTTGTTTGGTTCGTTTTGATAACTGTACTATTTACAGGATTTTTTATCCTTGAAGGTTTTGATTACGGTGTAGGAATGCTTTTGATCGGCAAAAATGATTTTGAACGTTCGATGATGATCAGATCGATCGGTCCTATTTGGGATGGCAATGAAGTTTGGATGATCACAGCCGGCGGTGCAATGTTCGCAGCATTTCCTCACGTCTATGCAACTATGTTTAGTACATTTTATCTTGCTTTATTTTTGATGTTGCTTGCTTTGATCCTTCGTGGCGTTGCTTTTGAACTTAGAACGAAACATTTTGCTGATGAATGGCGAAGAAGTTGGGATTTTGCAATAATTTTCGGCAGTTTGATTCCGGCGATTCTTTGGGGCGTAGCAATGACAAATTTAATTTATGGTTTGCCGATTGATTCGCAGATGCACTTCTTAGGACGATTTATCGATCTTTTGAATCCTTATACAATTCTCGGCGGCTTGACATTTGCATTGATTTTTATATTTCACGGCGCAGCATTCTTAATGCTTAAACTCGGTGACGATCGAATGCTTTTAATGATCAAGCGTCAAGGAATTTGTCTCGGTATTTTCGCAATGATCGCTTATCTTGTATTTATCATTGCAAGTATCGTTTTAAGTCAACAATCAGCATTTCAATTTATCAGCGTGCCTTTTATAATTAGTGCATTGTTGCTTTTAATCGCTTTAATTAATATGAGCAGAGAAAAATTTATTCCGGCATTCACTACAAGCACAATCAGCATTGCTTGTTTGACGATAGGATTTTTTGCGACGCTCTTTCCTAATTTAATGGTTTCAAATTTAAATCCTGAATGGTCGTTGACGATTTACAATGCTGCGTCAACTCCACATACTTTGGCGATAATGACAGGCGCAGCAGTTGTTCTTGTACCGATCGTTTTGATCTATCAAGGCTGGACTTACAAAATTTTTAAAGAACGTGTAACGCCGGGCGATCTTCACCATTAAAATTTTGATAGAAAATAAATTAGTTATAAATACGAGGTGATAATTTTGAAATTCTTTGCACGAATCAAAAAAGACATTCGAGTAATTTTTGAACGTGATCCTGCGGCTAAAAGTGTGCTTGAAGTCTTATTTTGTTATTCAGGTCTTCACGCGATCTGGTTGCATAGAATTTCTCATTCACTCTTTAAACGCGGCTGGATCGTCACGGCAAGATTAATTTCTAACTTTGGAAGATTTTTAACGGGAATTGAAATTCATCCGGGCGCAACAATCGGTGATGGACTCTTTATCGATCACGGCACCGGAATTGTTATCGGTGAAACAGCAGAGATCGGCAAAAATGTTACACTTTATCAAGGCGTTACACTCGGCGGAACCGGTAAAGAGAAAGGCAAGCGTCATCCAACGATCGGAAATAATGTTGTCGTTGCAAGCGGCGCAAAAGTTCTCGGCTCATTTAAAGTTGGTGATCACGCTAAAATCGGCGCAGGTTCTGTCGTGTTAAAAGAAGTTCCACCTTATGCAACAGTCGTCGGCATTCCGGGTCGAATCGTCGTCTTGCACGGTAAAAGAGTTCACAACGAAGAAGAATTTAAACAGGCGTGGCTTGATTTTTGTGCGTCGAAAGGTTACGACATTAATAATCCGGACATTCACAATGAAATTTGTGATGAAATTGATGTTGATCTTGATCACGATATTTTGCCTGATCCGGAACGTGAAATGCTTGAAGTAATGTCTCGTCAAGTTCAGCGGCTTGAAAATAAAATTATTGATCTTGAAAAACAATTAGAGTCTGCGAAAGCTGCTGTTAATGCTGAATCGATCAGAACTTCAAAACTTGAATCTAAACTTGAGAAATATGAGACAGAAGATCGCAAAAAAAATTCTCGAAAAAAAAATAAATAATTTTTTATTTCAGTGACTTGAAATATTTCTTGCGACTTTTATGAATTTCTTTGCTAAATCTTTCTTCTTCGGAAAATATACAGCCACAATAATTTTGTCGATAAAGTCCAAGCTCCAGACTTATATCAATGCCTTCTTGCCAGCCGTCACGAAAATCTTCATAATAAAATTTAATTCCGATCGCCTCTGCAATTTTTTCAGCAGTAACTTTCATTAGTTGATGATTTTGATGCTTGCTATAAAACAATGTCGACGTGAAAGCCTCAAAATTATTTCCTTTAGCAAATTTCGCCGTCTCCATAAGTCGCCAACTGTAACAGATTCGACAGCGTGAATGGTGTCCATCAGCAAATTTGATCGTTTCCTCAGCGTCAACACCTTCAATATAATTTTGAGTTCGATTTAAAAATTCTCGCAGTTGATAATTTTCAATCGTGACAATTTCCATTGAAATTTTTTCTGCAAATTCTTTAGCCGTTTTCAATCGTCGTTGCCACTCTTGATAAGGATGAATATTTGGATTGAAGAAATAACCGATCGGCTCAATACCTTCTGCACGAAGTTTTTTAACAGGATAACAAGAACACGGAGCGCAACACATATGAAGTAGAATTTTATTGTTCATTCAATGACACCACCAAAAATATTATAATAAGGGCTGAGTCGTAAGGGCTGAAGGCTGAGTGATTTTTCTTAGCCCTAAGCCCTTAGTTAGAGACCTCAGCCCTAGTTATTATTCAATACCGACGATCTTTTTAGCAATATTGACTGCATCAACGCCGTCTTTAGCATAGAAGTCAGCACCGGCAGAATTAGCATAATCTTGAGTCAACGCTGCGCCGCCGACCATAACTTTAGCATTGCAACCGGCGTTATGAAGTTCAGCAATAACTTTATCAATCTGCACCATTGTCGTCGTCATTAATGCACAAAGTCCAACTATGTCAGCATTATTTTCAATCGTTGCACGAACAATTTCAGTTGAATCAACATCTTTACCGAGATCGATCAATTTAAAACCGCTATTCGACAGCAAAGCACCAACGATATTTTTTCCGAGATCGTGAACGTCACCTTTTACCGTCGCAATTACTACTGTGCCTTTATCATTCGTCTCTTGAGTCGGAAAAATTTTTTTGATCTCATTAAAAGCAACTTTCATTGTCTCTGCTGATAATAAAACTTGTGGCAAAAAAACTTTACCTGTACCGAAGTCAACGCCGATATCATTCATTGCCGCCGTTAATGACTTCTCTGTGATCTCGTTTGAATCGTGACCGGCATCAATAGCACGCTTAACAAGTCCGGCGATCTCATCTTTCTCACCTTCAATAACAGCTTGCTTGATCGCCGTGAGTGGATCAAGATTATTTTTTTGCAAATTTTTTTCTTGTTGATTGCTTTGCATTGAGATATTGATCTGTCCGAGCTTGCTGAATTGTAAACCGTTCGGATCTTTTCCGAGAAGTGCTGCGCTTGCCTTCAAAGTATTCTGCATTAATTCATCATAAGGATTCATTATCGGAGCGTCAAGCCCGGCGGCTAAGCACATTGCAAAGAAAGTTGAATTGATCAGCGGACGATTAGGCAAGCCGAAAGAAATATTGCTTAGTCCCATAGTCGAAGGATAACCGAACTTTTCACGGTATAATTTGAGAGTTTTCAAAACTTCATTGCAAGCATTTTGATCAGCGGAGATCGTCATAACAAGCCCGTCAAGTAAAAAATCGCCATCGTGAAGTCCGTGAGTTTTAGCAGCGTCAATAATTTCAGCAACCGCCGCCGCACGTTCGTGTGCAGTCTTCGGAACGCCGTTTTCAGTGATCGGCAGACATAAGATCGCCGCACCATATTTTTTAGCAAGTGGTAAAAATTTTGCAAGACGTTCAGGCTCAGCAGTAACTGAATTGATCAACGCACGCCCGGGATAAATTCTCAACGCCGCTTCAAGTGCTTTAACATTGCCGGTATCGATCGCAAGCGGCGCATCAGTGAGTTGTGAAATTTCTGCAACAGCTTTTTTCATTGCCGCCGCCTCATCAATTCCACCAACACCCATATTAACGTCAAGAATTTTTGCACCGGCTTTAACTTGATTTAATGCCTCACGTTTAACACTCAAAAATGATCCTTCACGAATTTCAGCGGCCAATTTCTTTCGACCAGTTGGATTAATTCTTTCACCGATCAAAACCGTCGGCAGAGATCGATCGATCTCAACGGTTTTACTTCGACTTGTTAAATGTAGTCTGCTGATATGTTTAAAAGGTTTTGACGCTATGAAAGATTTTTTGATCGAAAATTTATTTTCGTTGATCGTTTTAGCAAGTTCCCGAATATGATCGGGCGTTGTACCACAGCAACCGCCTAAAAATGTTGCACCGGCTTCGATCAATTTCGGCGCAAATTTTCCAAAATTTTCAGCGTCCATAGGAAATTTTGTTTCGCCATTTTCAAGGTAAGGCATACCGGCATTAGGTTGCACGCTGACTTGTGCACGGCAATTTTGAGAAATGATTTTGACTATCGGTAAAAGTTGTTCCGGACCGAGTGAACAATTAACGCCTATCACGTCAGCACCCATAGCGTCAAGCAAAATCGTTGCAGTCTGTGGATCAGTTCCTGTAACTGTTCGACCGTCTTCACTATAACTGAATTGACAAATCACCGGTAAATTGCAAGCGTCCTTAACAGCTAAGATCGCCGCTCTCATCTCTTGCAGATCAATTATTGTTTCTATGATTATGCAGTCGGCTCCGGCTTCAGCTAATACGCTTGCTTGATCGTAAAAAATTTTGTAAGCCTCTTCAAAATCAAGATCACCGAGAGGTGAAATAAATCTTCCGAGCGATCCAATATCACCGGCAACTTTAACGAGATCACCGGCTACTTCTTTAGCGATCTTCACAGCGGCAAAATTAATTTCTCTCATTCGATTTTCTAAATTGTAATGTGCAAGTTTCAATGACGAGCCGCCGAAAGTATTTGTTGTGATGATCGTTGATCCTGCGTTGATATATGCTTGATGAATTTTTTTTACAACTTCCGGCTGATCAATGTTCATTAATTCAGGACAAGCTCCAGGTTTCAAGCCGCCACGCTGTAACATTGTTCCCATTGCGCCGTCAAATATTTCTATCATTGGCATAATTAAAATTCCTCCGAAAAAAATTTTTTTGTTTAATTATAATATGCTTGTCAATTAAGAGATAAAAATATTTTTAGCGATCTTAAAAAATTTTTTCAAAAAACACTTGCATTATAAAATTTTTTGTGCTATACTTCCATTCGTTGAGGCAAGCGACCGAAACAATTAAATGGCGCCATCGTCAAGTGGTTAAGACACCGCCCTTTCACGGCGGGTTCGTGGGTTCAAATCCCGCTGGCGTCACCATTTTAAATAAAGAAAGCATTCTTGAATTTTTCAAGAGTGCTTTTTTCGTGTATATTTTATCGTGTTCATAGAAAACGACACATTCAGAAAAATTTTTGCTACGGCTTCGTTTTGAAAATGGAATCTAATTTTAGGAATAATAATTTTTTTAGGCAGATTAATTTTAGGAATTTCTAACACACCATCGAAAAAAGCGGTTTCAACAAGTTCAAGATTGAAACCTTCATCAAAGGTATTTTTACCATATTCTCACCTCATTGCAATAAAAAATGTGTACACTTAACAAGCACACATCTTGACCTTCTATGAGAATATGATAAAATAAATTTGCTAAAGATATTTTATAGTACATCTGGCAGAGGTCACGATGTGCTTTTTTGTTTTGAATTTTAACTTTCAATAATAATCACTCCCCTCAAATGTGATAATTTCATTTACTATAAACTTATATCATAATAATTTAAACTTGTCAAGGTGAGTTAAAATTTTATATCAACTCTGAATAACTTTATTTAAAATAATTCACTTCGACGCAAAAAAAATACCCGTTAATCACGAGTAAATTTTATCACAATGTTAATTAATTTATAGCAATTTGTTTTTGATCGGTTTAAATCTCACCAATTATACTCAAAAAAATCATCACGTTCAAACGCAGGAATGAAGATCGTTATGATTACGATCTTTAAATTTCTATGACTATACTCAACTAAATATCCATCAGGCGAAATATAAACTTCGTCCCAATCTTCGTCTTGCTGAAGATTTTTATCAATTTCTTTTACTTCGTGAATAGTCATACCGGTGTGTATTCCATTAGGCAAAATGCCTTCAAAGTCCTCACAAAGACAAATTTTAAAAAGTCTGTTCTTAGCAAAAACAAGTTCGATAGCTGAATATTCTTTTGGACTGCCTTCTTTAGAAATTATAATTGTAGTCCAAGACGGATCACTATCATTAAACTTTGAAATTTCTTCTTCATAAGAAACATCATGTTTTTTTAAAATTTCCTTGACTTCTTCATAAGTAGAATTAAGTTTAAAAATTCCTGTGCCTTGATATGGGATAATTGGAGTTGTTAAATCTATCATTAATCGGTCCTCCTAAAAATTAATTTTGCCTTTTCGTCACCAGCAGTTTTATAATTTTCGGCTGTTCCGTCGATAATTTTAATTTTGCCTTCATTTGAAGTGCTGATTTTTACATAAGGAATATTTCCGTGCCTATTGCTACCATTAGATGAAATTTGAACTTGCTTAATGTTTCGCTTTTTTGAAGAATTTGTTATTTCAAGTATCTGAGCTGTTGACTGCTTATTTTTTGAACCACGTTGATTTAATTCATAGCCATTTGCTTTGAGTAAATCAGCAATTTGATCAACAGTTTTGCCCATAAATTCTTCTCTATGTGCTGCTATTCCTTCAAATGTTACGTGACCATTATCAAAGAGTGCCGAAGGTGAGCCGCTACTTGCTTTTTTAGTTCCACTTGTTCCT
>JAFUZV010000036.1 GCA_017476425.1 Selenomonadaceae bacterium | reverse complement strand
GATAGTAGAAAGAACATTTGCATGGCTGAATTATTCACGCAGGTTAAGTAAGGATTATGAAATAAAAACTGCATCAGAAGAAGCGATGATAATCATTTCTCATATTCATACACTTATTAAACGTTTATGCACACATATTCTTAATTTCACGATTAACATTATTAAATTCTGTACTAACATTAACAGCGAAGGCATTTAATTTATTATTCACGGCGGCGACAAGTTCAAAAGTCATTAAATTCTGATCAGCCAACGTTTGAAGACATCTTTGTGATGCGTAGCGCAGCGGCAAAATTACGATAAATCTCAGCTTGCAAGCGTTGATTTTTACCTGTGAGACTTCCAAAAAGCCTTGAGAAAAATCCTTGACTTGAAAGTGCAGCACTTCTTGATTGACCGGCAGCTAATGAAGTTGCACATTCAATAGTCATTCTATTGATTTCACCACGATTATTTTTGTGTTGTTGAATAAGTTGTACGATCTGAGCGTCGTTATAATTTCTTTGTTCGACAGGCAAAGTATCAGCCTTGACAATAATTAATTCATTCAACATCGATCACCTTCTAATCATTCAGTAAAAAATTCATTCTCAACGGCAATGCAGATCATATGATAGATCGGCAAATGAAATTCTTGAATCGTGTATGCAGAATCAGCCGGAACGCAGATCAAAATATCAGCAAGACTTTTGATTTTGCCGCCGGTGCGACCGGTTAAAGCGATCGTTAAAATATTTTTGAGTTTTGCAGCCTTAACGGCGTGAAGAACGTTTATTGAATTGCCGGAAGTTGTTATTGCAAGAAGAATATCACCTTCACGACCTAAACCTAAAACTTGTTGAGCGAAAATCAGATCAGCGGCTTGATCGTTCGCAAAGGCAGTTGTCAACGCTGTTTCACCGACAAGTGAGATCGCCGGTAAAGCACATTGTAAATTTTCAGTGAAATATTCCACGTCTTGTGGATAATTTTTTTTGAGTTTTTCATAAAAATCACTGTCAAAATCTTTGATCGATCTCTTCAGCAAAAAGCCTTTCATCAATTCGCCGACAATGTGCATTGAATCAGCCGCCGATCCGCCATTGCCACAAGTCAATAATTTATGACCATTTCTAAAACTCTCACAGATCATTTCAACGGCATTGATTAAATCATCACGGCGAATTTCTAACGCCGGATAACGTTCGATCAGCTCATCAATTTTTTTCAAAGTAGAATTTTTCATAGTAATTTATTCTCCGTCAACTTCATTCATAACGATTTTATAAAACATTTCTTGCATTTCAAGATCGATCGTCTCCAAAAATTTTGGCACTTCAATATCAGCATTTTCATTGATCGATTCTACATTTAAATTTGCGTAGTATTCCGCCATACCGGCTAAATAATTTGCAAATTGCGTTTGCATTGACGAACCGACGATCAAAAAATTTCCTACAATAACATTATCGCGGCAAAAATCACCACATTTATAAAGTAATTTAACGGACTCTTCAGCAAAATGAATTTGTTCACCGTAAAGTACAACATTATCTTTGTTGACATTGCCGTGAATCTCTAAAACATATTCACTGCCTGCCGCTTGATGCAAGCCGTCAATGTTCATAGTAATGATCGGGACTTTGTACTTAGCAAGTTCAAGATGTGCAGGCGTTGGAGATTTATCGGAACAATTAGCCTTCAACGAGTTCATCACGGTTTCAAAGTCTTTTGGATTAGATTTTTTATAGTTGACGGACAATTTATCAGTAATACCCGGAATGTCTTGAAATGTTGGAATACCTGCAGATTTTGAAATTCCTGCGCCTGTTAATGCTACTACTACATTTTTCATTTTAAATCACCTTTCTCTATTCACAATTTACGATAATGATCAGCCGTGCGCTTTCGATCGTAATCCATACCAAGCGATGAGCCATTAGGATAATTGATCGCTGATGGCGGCGTTACGTCGATCGGTTGAGAATTTTTATTTTGATCGCCGCGAAATTTTCCGTAAAAATATTTAATTCCTCTGTAAGCCGCATAAATTAATGCAAGATTGAAGAGAAAACCTAAAACTTCAGAAAAAAATCCACTGCCAAAACCGAAGAGACTACCGATCAAGCCGCCGAGCATCATTCCACCGGCAAAGAGTCCGATATTTTTTAAAGCATTACCAAAAATTGATCCTCTATTTGTTGACGTTGAATTTTTTTGTAAATCTTTTGCACTCTTCGACGGTTGATATTCTTTGCCGCCGCTGCTAACTGATTTATGTTCATCAGCATAATTTTTATTTTGAGTCTTCGGAGTTTTATCCAAATTAACTTTAGGCGTGGACTTTGGAATATTTAATTTTGCTCCACCTTTAGCCGCCTCAACGATTGAAACATTGAGATCAAAATTTGTTGCAATGATCGGCGTAGCAGTCAAAATCATTGTGCTGATCATTGCACTTGAAAAAATTTTTTTGATTAATTTAGTTTTCATTAATTTAACCTTCTTTGAATGATTTAATATCTTCCGGAAAAGCATAAATTTCACCGAGTGTATCAAGCTGTCCATTGAGATAGCGATCAATATCATCGACATCAATAAACAATTTGCAATCAATATCAAGGTAACCTTGTTCACGTGATTGACTGAGTTCACGAATTGCAATTAACTTTTCACGCAATTTAAGACATTCAGTCCTTGTTGCGTGAATATCAAGCCTAATTTGCGGTCTGCCATATTCATTGATAACTTCGTTCAAAGTCATTCGTTGAGACATTTTTTATCACCTCGTAAAAATTTTTTGATTAATAAATTTTTTTGAATATTTTTTCGCATTAATTATACAATGCAAATTTAGTTTTATCAAACGTGAATAAATTTGTTGCAGGAATTTTTATAATTTCGTCGAAGGCTTGAATTTATGAATGAGATAAAAAAATTTTTTGAAGATCAAGGAGTCTCACGAAGAGATTTTTTGAAGAGCTTACTAAAAATTTCAGCAGGCGCAACGATTTTGTCTGCAATACCTTCGATCGTCTCAGCGACAACTTTATCTGAATGGAAAGAAGGCAAGAGATTTAAATTCGACGACACCAAAATAAAAGTTTCAGAAGAAATAACTTTGAATGATGAAGCTGAAATTGGTGCGGCAGTTGTCGGTGCAGAAGGTCTTTTGATTCGTGAAACAGATTTGCAATTTACGAGAAGTTTAGAGAGAAGAATTAGAACTGATGGTGTAGTAATTCATCACGTTGGCAACACTGATAAAAATGTCAACGCCGCCGCTATTCATCGTTGGCATATCAATAACGGCTGGAAAGGTATCGGCTATCATTTCATAATTCGCAAAGATGGAAGTATTGAACGCGGACGACCGCTTGAAAGTGTCGGTGCACATTGTTACAATCAAAATGAGCATACAGTCGGAATTTGTGTTGTTGGAAATTTTGAACTTGCAAGACCAACGCAGGCGCAATTCAGATCAGCAGAAAAATTGATCGGAGCGATCTGTGGACTTTACAGCATAATCCCTAACGATCAAACGATTGTTGGTCATAAATATTATAATCGAACAGCTTGTCCCGGAACTTATTTACAAAAATGGGTGCCGGACATTATCAGAAATGCAAATAAATTTTGTTGACATTAATAAAATTGAGGTGGCGATGTAATGACTGAAAAAGATGATTCAACTAAAAAGAAGAAGAAAAGCATAATCGCTTCTCTCGATTTAAAGAATTACAAGCCGAAATATACAGACAGTTACGGACTCGGCAAGCCTAATGAAATTGATCTTGATAATTTTTTGATCGCTGAGCCGGATAAAAATAATGAGTCTCAAAAGTCCGAAGAAAATTTTGTTGAGTCTAATAGTAATGTTGTTAATAGTGTTATTGATGAAGTAAAGCCTCCAAAAGTTACAAGCAGCACTGAAAAAAGTTCTGTTGAGGATAAGCCGATTGATAATAAACCTATCGAAAATAAATCTGAAGATAAATTTGCTGACAAAAAAGCCGAAGATAAAATTATAGCGGAAGCACTTAAACCTTCAAAAGTCGATAATGATTTTGAACGCAGAGTTAATGCTGAGGCTGAAAATGATTTTTATGATGATAAGCCTGTACAAAAGATCGGCGATAATTTCAGATCAAACATTATTGATCGCAAAACTGATGATAATTCAAATGCTGATTCGACAAGTAACGAAGGCAAAGGTAATCGAAAAATTAATTTGCGTGAGCCGATCAAAGTTAATATCAGACATGAGATCAGAGAACAATTTAATCAGTTGGAAGAAGTTTTAAATAATGCTGAAGAAAAAAAATCACCGCCGCGTCGAACTGAAACATATGGAATAGTTATTTCAGCCGTTGCATTAGTCTATAGCATTGCCGCCGCTGATAAAGCATTATTCTTTTTGTCGATCTCGTTGTTGACTTATTTAGCTCGTCCAATTATCGCGGCACCGTTCGGAAAATATAATCAATCAATCCAAAATGCTTTGAAAGGTTTTAGTATCGTTTTATTTTTCGGAGCGATCTTCTTTGCTTTCTTCTGAAAATTGATCTGATTAAAAACAAATTTTTAGACGCAAAAAAAATTATTTTTTTCTGAATTTTTAGAAGGAAAAATTTTTAGCAAAGAGAATAAAACGAATTGAGAAAGTTACTGCGACAAAGGATCGCTAAAGTTTTAAGTTACTCGAAAAAGTTTTTAAAATTAATTGTAAAAATAGTTGGGGGGATATTTTCATGAGAAAGACAGAATGCTTGGCAATGATACTTGCCGGTGGACAAGGCAGCCGCCTCAAGGCACTTACCAAGACAGTCGCAAAACCTGCTGTTCCGTTTGGCGGAAAGTATCGTATCATCGATTTTCCACTCAGTAACTGCGCTAACTCCGGCATTGAAAAAGTCGGCGTATTAACACAGTATCGTCCGCTTGAATTGCATAATTATCTTGGTTCAGGCAGTGCTTGGGATCTTGACAGAACCGGCGGCGGACTCTTCATTTTGCCCCCGTATGCTCGCGAGAAAAGTGCTGATTGGTATCGTGGTACTGCTGATGCAATCTATCAAAACATCAATTTTGTTAAACTCACTGATCCTGAATACGTTTTGATTCTCTCCGGCGATCATATTTACACGATGGATTATTCTTGGATGCTTGAATCTCACAAGATGAACAAAGCAGATGCAACAATCGGCGTTTTTGAAGTTCCTTGGGATGAAGCTCCTCGTTTCGGTATTATGAACACTGATAAAGAGACTGGCAAAATTGTTGAATTTGAAGAGAAACCGGCAAATCCAAAAAGCAATCTTGCATCTATGGGTATTTACATTTTCAGTGCTGATGTCTTTATTAAATATCTTGAAGAAGACGGCGTTAATGAAAATTCAAGTCACGACTTCGGCAAAGATATTATTCCGAAGATGTTAAATGACGGACTTGGAATGTATTCTTATGCTTTCGACGGTTACTGGAAAGATGTCGGAACGATCGAAAGTCTCTGGCAGGCAAATATGGATCTTCTGCAGGATCAACCACCGTTTGAACTCAATGGCGATTGGAAAATTTATTCTTCTAATCCTTCAATGCCGCCTCATTATGTTGGTGCTGAAGCAAGTGTTAAAGAGTCAATGGTTTCTGAAGGTTCAAAGATTCTTGGTGAAGTTTCTAAATCTGTTATCTTCCCGGGTGTTCGTATCGGCAAAGGCGCAAAAGTTACTAACTCTGTAATTTTCCCATTCACGACGATTGAAGATAATGCTGTTGTCGATCACGCAATCATTGCACAAGATGTTAATGTCAAAGCCGGTGCAAGAGTTCAAGGTAAAGAAGAAGAAATTTTAGTTATCGCTGAAGGCGAGACTGTAAACGCTTAATTAAATTCGGAATTAGGAATGCAGAATGCGGAGTTTTTAATTGTCATAATTCCGAATTCCGAATTACGCATTCCGAATTAATGAAAGGGTGAATTGTTTTGAAGCAAGTAATGGGTATCGTAAACCTTCAAGAAAGTAATACATCGATCCGCGATCTCACTTCAACTCGTGCAGTTGAGTCTCTGCCTTTTGCAGGTCGCTATCGTATGCTTGATTTTGCACTTTCCAGTCTCGTTAATTCAGGCATTAACAGCGTCGGTGTAATGTTGCCAGACTTCTCTCGTTCAGTTCTTGATCATATTCGCAGTGGTAAAGATTGGGATCTTGCTCGTCGTCGTGACGGTCTTACTTATTTACCAGCAGCATTGCCGGATAATGATTCTCGTAAAGGCGATTTGAAAGATTTTTATGCTAATCTTGATTTCGCAGAACTCAGTGATAGAAAATATGTTGCATTGACAACCGGCAGTTTCGTTTATAATATCGACTTCAATGAAGTTTTCAAATTTATGGAAGAAACTGAAGCTGATATTACAATGGTTTATCACGTTGCTGACGAAGATAAAAATGCAAAGAATGTTATCGTTCAAACCAGCACAAATGGTATCGTAACCGATCTTGCTGAAACTGCTAATGTCAAAAAAGGCGATAAAGTTGCTATCAGCGTCTATTTAATGCCGGTGCCAACTTTTGCTTATATCGTTCGTTCGACTTATGAGCGTGGCGGTCAAGACTTCACGATTGACGGCATCATTCGTCACGCAAAAGAACATAAGATCAGTGCTTATGAGCATAAAGGCTACGTTGCACATATCAATTCAACTGCTGAATATTACAAAGCTAATCGTGATATGCTTAATCCTGAAGTTTGGGAAGAAATCTTTATGCAAAAAGAGCGTCCGATCTTCACGAAAGTTAAAGATGAAGTTCCTGTACAATATAAGAATACTGCTAATGTTAAAAATTCTCTCGTTGCTAACGGTTGTATCATTCGTGGTACAGTTGAAAACAGCATTATTTTCCGTGGCGTAACTGTCGGCAAAGATGCTGTCGTTAAAGATTGTATTCTTATGCAACGTTGCGATGTTGGTGAAGGTGCTCGCGTTGAAAATCTCATTGCAGACAAGAACGTTATCATCTCCAAAAATCGTTGGCTCAAAGGCGCAGAAAATTATCCTTATATCGTTGCTAAGAATGTAAGAATTTAATTAATTTTGTAAGTTAAAAATCAGTCAGTTAATCAGTCTGCAGCAGTCATTTCAGATTTAAAATCGACTGGTGCAGATTGCTGACTGTTAGGGGTAAATCTTAAAATAAAATTGAGAAAGCGGTGGTAAAACTTGGCGAAAGAAAAAAATGATAAAAAAGATTTACGCAGTAAAGAATATGAGAAACTCAAGGAGAACCTGAAACAACGTTTTGTGAGTTCGGCTCACATTATGTTTGGACGTGATATCCAAGAATTACCGATGAATGAAATTTATAAAACAGTTGCGGCTGTTGCAAAGCAAATCATTTCGGAAAACTGGATCAAGACAAACAGAACGTATATGGATCGCCAAGAAAAGCAGGTCTACTACTTTTCCATCGAGTTTCTCATGGGTCGACTTCTGAAATCTAACTTGATCAATCTTGGTATTGAAGAGGCAGTTGCAGAAGTTTTAGAAGACCTTGATCTTCATCTTGAAGATGCGATCGAAGAAGAACCTGATGCAGGTCTCGGCAATGGCGGTTTAGGTCGTCTTGCGGCTTGTTTCATTGACTCTTTAGCAGCTCATAGACTGCCAGGTCACGGTTGCAGCATTCGTTATCAGTATGGACTTTTTGAACAAAAAATTATTCAAGGTCAACAAGTTGAAATTCCGGATAACTGGCTTCGTGATGGTTTTGCTTGGGAATATCGCAAGCCGGATAAGTCTATCAATGTCAAATTCTACGGCAATGCTTATATGAAAGAACAGCCTGAAGGCGGTTTAAAATTAGTCCACGAAAATGCAATGGTTGTTATGGCAGTGCCTTATGATGTTCCTGTCGTTGGTTATCATAATAAGACAGTCAACACGTTGAGACTTTGGAATGCTGAAGTTAATAGAGATTTCTCTGATTATGGTATGCTGACTCACGAACAAATGCGTGCTAAAAATGAATACCGTGATTTTGTTGAAAGCATTACAAATTATCTTTATCCTGATGACAGTACTTTTGATGGTCGTCGTATGCGTTTAATTCAAGAATACTTCTTAGTTTCTGCAGGCGTTCAAAGTATCGTTAGACATTTCTTGCGTACAGGTATGAACATTCACGAATTTGACAAGAAAGTTGCTATTCATATCAACGATACTCATCCGGCACTTTGTGTAGCGGAACTTATGAGAATTTTAGTTGATGAATGCGAACTTGAATGGAATGACGCTTGGACTATCACCAGAAATACGATGGCTTATACTAATCATACGATCTTGCCGGAAGCGTTGGAGCGTTGGGGCGTTGATATGTTTAAACAGCTTTTGCCACGTATTTATATGGTTATCGACGAAATTAACAAGCGTCACGTTGAATATGTCAAAGCTCGTTATCCTGATAATGTTGATAAACTTCGTGCAATGTCAATAATTGAAAATAATGAAGTTCATATGGCACGCCTTGCGATCGTCGGTTCTCATTCAGTCAACGGCGTTGCAAGAATCCATAGCGATATTTTGAAGGCTACAACTCTTCACGACTTCTACGAATATTGGCCGAGAATGTTTAACAACAAAACGAATGGAATTACACACCGTCGCTGGCTTATGGGTGCAAATCCTGAACTTGCTGATCTTATTGATGAAACGATCCGTAGTCGTGTATGGCATCGTCACCCGGAACAGCTTGATCTTTTAAATGACTCCGTTGACGATAAAGCATTTTTGATTGAGTTAGGCAAGATTAAGCATCTCCGCAAAGAAGGTCTTGCAAAATACATTAAAAAGCATAACAATATTGACGTTGATCCGAACACGATTTTTGATATTCAAGTTAAGCGTATTCATTCATACAAGCGTCAACTTATGAATATTATGCACATTATGTATCAATATCATAAGTTAAAGACTGATCCGAGTTATAAACCGTTGCCGACAACTTATTTCTTCGGTGGTAAAGCTGCGCCGGGTTATTTCATTGCTAAAGAGACGATCAGACTTATTCTTGCTGTCGCAAATAAAATTAACAATGACGCGTCTATTAATGGTCGTTTAAAAGTTGTCTTCATTGAAAATTTCGGCGTGTCGATCGGTGAGATCGTTTATCCTGCGGCTGATGTTAGTGAACAAATTTCAACTGCATCAAAAGAAGCGTCCGGCACCGGTAATATGAAATTTATGATGAACGGTGCGATCACTCTCGGAACTCTTGACGGCGCAAATGTTGAAATTCGTGACGCTGTTGGTGATGATAACATTGTTATTTTCGGTCTTAAAGCTAATGAAGTTCTCAATTATTATGCAACCGGCACTTATTCCGCTTGGAATGAGTACAACACTAATGAAAATGTCAAAGTCATTATGAATCAACTTCGTGATGGTTATTATGGCAATTTCCATTCAATTTATGATTATTTCTTGCAAGGTAATGACGAATTTTTCATTTTGAAAGATTTCAATGCTTATATTGAAGCACACGAACAAATTTTTACTCGTTATCAAGATGAAATGGGCTGGCTGCGTTCAGCGGCGATGAATATTGCTAATTCCGGTCGTTTCTCATCAGATAGGACTATTGATGAATATGCAGACGAAATTTGGCAAATCAAGCCTGTTATGATCCCTTAATTAAAAATATCTTTGAATTTTAATATATATCAAACGAGGAGATGAATTTTATATGAAGGTTCTTTATGTAGCTTCTGAGGCAATTCCTTTTTGCAAAACCGGTGGTTTAGCTGATGTTGCCGGCACTCTCCCAAAAGCGTTGAAAGCACAAGGCGTTGATGTTCGTGTCATTATGCCTAAATTCAGCGGTATTGGTGAGCAGTTCCGTGAAAATATGGAGCACGTTTATGACGGTACTGTTAATGTCTCTTGGCGTACAAAATTTGTAGGTATTGATAAATACGAATTAGACGGCGTAACTTATTACTTCGTCGACAATGAAGAATATTTTTATCGTGACGGTTACTACGGCTATGACGATGATGCAGAGCGTTTCTCATTCTTCTCTCGTGCTGTTCTCAACTGCCTTGAAGCTATAGATTTTTGGCCTGATGTTATCAATGCTAATGATTGGCATTCAGCACTTATTCCGGTGCTTTTGAAAGTGGAACATAACGGCGATGAACGCTATGAAAAGATCAAGACGATCTTCACGATCCACAATCTCAAATATCAAGGCGTATTTCCAAAAACTGTTATGGACGATGTTCTCGGTCTTGATTGGCATTATTTCAATAATGGCGATCTTGAATTTTATGATGCAGTCAACTTTATGAAAGGCGGTATCATTTACGCTGATTTCGTTTCAACCGTCAGCAAGACTTATGCACAAGAAATTCAGTATGAATACTTCGGTGAGCATCTTGATGGACTTCTTCGCAAGCGTCGTGATGATCTCTATGGTATTGTCAACGGTATTGACTACGATCATTTCAATCCTGCAACTGATAAAAATCTCTTTGTGAATTACGATAACAGCGATAAATTTAATAGTTTTGAGCGTAAATGCGATAACAAAGAACGCCTGCAGGAACTTCTCGGACTTCCAAAAGGTCGCAAAGTTCCTATGGTTTCAATGGTTACTCGTCTTGTTGCGGCTAAAGGTCTTGATCTTGTAGTCAGAATGATGGACGAACTTCTTCAACACGAAGATTTTCAATTCGTTTTGCTCGGTACAGGCGACAAAGTCTATGAAGATTGGTTTAAGGGTCTTGCTTGGAGATTCCCGAACAAAGTTTCTACAAATATTCGTTTCAACAATGAACTTGCACAAAGAATTTATGCGTCGTCTGATATTTTCCTTATGCCGTCGAACTATGAGCCTTGCGGTATCGGTCAGTTGATCGCTATGCGTTATGGTGCAGTTCCGGTTGTCCGTGAAACCGGCGGCTTGAAAGATACAGTTCAGCAGTATGACAAGTATGCAAAGTCCGGCAATGGTTTTGTATTCTCTAACTACAATGCACACGAAATGATGTATGCTCTCAAGCGTGCACTCAGCACTTACGGAAGTTTTGAAGTTTGGATGCAGATTGAATACAACGCAATGAACGCTGACTATAGCTGGAAAGAATCAGCTCGTGAATACATTGAACTTTATGAAAAGGTAATGCAGAAGTAAAAATTTTTTTAATCATTTAATTAGTCCGGCGTGATTTTTGTTCGTCGGACTTTTTATCTTGATTATTTCGTTATGGTGAAATTTATGACTGAAAACAAAGATTTGTTTAAATAT
>JAFUZV010000035.1 GCA_017476425.1 Selenomonadaceae bacterium | reverse complement strand
CCTCTCAGCTTTACTAACTATCACGCTGTGCGTGTGCCCCTCTATCCTGGCGTTGTGGTAGACCTGCGGAGGTATGGCGACTTCTTGGCTGCAGCTTACGCTGTCGAGCTGTCTTCCTGATACCTTTACCCGCCGTCTAAAAATTCTCATCACCTCTCATTAACTTTTTTTCTTTATTATACGACTATTTATTTAAAATGCAAGAATTTTTTTGCGCCTTTCATCCCCATAGCTAAAGCTAGGGGCTTTGCGGCGCATTTTTCGGTAAGGATGATGACTTGTCAAAATAAATTGTGTATTGGAATCATATGATTTTTCACAAATATAATCTGTAATCTCATCAAGACAATTTACACCCAGTCCATTTTTCAATTCATCTAGTAAAATCACTGTACCACCTTGTCCGTTTTGGACGTTATTGTAAAACTTCAGTTGCGCCTGTTGATTTACTTTCATTGCGCGAACTTTGCAGACAACGCTTTTACATTGTTGACACAGCCTCCGACTTCAAACGCAAAGTGATCGCTCTTATGGATCAGACATTCCCAGAGTATCAAAAGATTTTCAGCGATACTTTCGGTAAATCTTCATTGGAATTGCTCTCAAATTACACCACTCCTGAGCAAATGTTAAAGGTTGATTCAAACACTTTAGCCGAACTTTTAAAGAAGGCAAGTCGCGGCAGATTCGATCTCGACAAGGCTTTAGAAATTAAAGATAAAGCCAGAAATTCTTTTGGAATAGTTATGGAATCAAGTTCTTTTGCCCTAATCATTCGTCAACTTATTGAGCAGATAAAATCACTTGAAGATAGCATTGCCGTTTTTGATAAAGAGATTGAGCGACTTCAGTCCTTATTGAAATAGACTCAACTTATTGCAAGGTTCAATTTGATAAAGAAATATACAAGCAGAGAAATATCATTGAAAGATTTTTCATAAGATAAAGAATGATCGTCACATTGCGATGAGATTTGATAAATTATTGTTTTTGGATTATAGTGATTGCTGCAATCAGAATCAAATTAAAATGAGTTTACCAACAGACCCTAATTTCACGCCGAGATCATTTTCAGATTTACTTGATATTTCCAAAATTTTAGCCTCAGCATTTTTCACTAAATAAGACTGGTGTAAACTCTTAATGCACTTGCGTTTCTGCGACACTGAAAAGCCGCTAAACCATTCAAAATTAACATCTTCACGAATAAAATTTTTTCGTCAAGCGAAACAATATAAATTGGTCTATTAGCCATCTTACCACCAACTTAAACATTTTTTGAAGGACAAATTTCATTAAGTGGACATTCTTTACAAAGTGGTTGACGTGCCTTGCAAATTTTTCTGCCGTGCCAGATCAACCAGTGATGAGCGTCTGACCATTTTTCACGAGGAATAATTTTTTGAAGTCCGATTTCAACTTCAAACGGCGTTTCACCGATCGCAAGCTGTAAACGATTTGAAATTCTAAAAACGTGAGTATCAACTGCGATCGCCGGTTCTTTAAATGCTACACTCATAACAACATTAGCCGTCTTACGTCCAACGCCTGGTAATGTTATAAGTTCCTCAAAAGTTTTTGGTACTTCACCGCCGAACTCTTCAACGATCTTTCTGCAAGCCGCTAAAATATTTTTTGCCTTCGTGTGAAAAAAACCACAAGGTTTAATAGTTTCCTCTAATTTCGTTTGACCTATTGATAAAAATTTTTCAGGCGTATTTGCGATCGGAAATAATTCATTCGTTACGGCGTTGACTCGCTTGTCAGTACACTGTGCAGAAAGTATCACGGCGATCAAGAGTTCAAACGCTGAATTAAATTTTAGTTCCGGAATTGCTCCCGCATAAGTTTTTTCTAATATCGCAATTTGTTTGTTTCTGATCTCATCATCAACTTCTAACAAAATTTTTCACCTCAATGAAAAACGACTGCCGAAACTTCGACAGCCGTGTCAAGAAAAATTTATTACGAGTAGTTTAGTTGCGGCAAAAACAAAAAAAATGGCGGAGAAGGTGGGATTCGAACCCACGGTGCCTTTCGACATCACTGGTTTTCAAGACCAGCTCCTTAAACCACTCGGACACCTCTCCGTGCAGAAAGTATAATATCAGAAAAATTCTTTTTTGTCAAATATTTTTTTCGATATTATTTTCCGGTACTGCCACGCTTGGTAATAGGAATATTTTTTTTGCAAAGCGGACACTCTTCCGGCTTGTAAGTCTCAACATTCATTTTTAAAAGTGCCGTCGACGGAACATCACCAAAATCAGCCTTGCCGCCGCTACGATCAACAAGCATACTAACTGCAACCGGGATCGCTTTATAAGACTTCACAACGTCTATAACTTCTTTGATCGATCCGCCGGTCGTCACAATATCCTCAACGATCAAAACTCTTTCACCTTCGTGAAGACTAAAGCCGCGTCGAAAAGTCATCTTTCCGTCAACTCGTTCAGTGAAAATTGCTCGTGTTCCAAGTGCTTTACCTGTCTCATGTGCTAAAATTATTCCGCCGGTTACAGGACCGACAACCGTTTCAATTTTAGCGTCCTTGAATTTCTCCGCCATAGCTTGACAAAGTTTTTCAGTATATTTCGGATGTTGCAGGACGTTGAATTTTTCAACATAATGAGGACTATGCAAACCGCTAGTCAACAAAAAATGTCCGTCCATAATCGCATTCGTTTTAATTAAAATATCTTTAACTTCTTGTTCAGTCATTCAATTCACTCCGATCAAAAAAATTTGCAATTTTTATTTTAACATCTTTGCTGTTAATATCAACTACTTTTGCATTTGAATTAAAAAATTTTTTTACATTGAGATCATTTTGTAGTAAAATGAAATAAATTTTATTAATGAAGGTGATCGAATGGCGAATTATACGACAACTAATCCTGAATGGGCAGTGCAAGGCAATTCAGCGGTGATGAGCGGGATCGAAGGCATTAAAGATACAACTGTTGGAAATTTGAATCCATATTTAAATTCAACAATGAAGCCAAAACGTCGAATGGTTTTAACTGAAGATGAAATCGTTGACGGAGTAAGCAGAGGCGATCGAACAATTTTGTCACGTGCAATAACTTTGATCGAAAGCAATAGCCCGAAACATTTTGCAAAAGCGCAAAGAGTTTTACAAAGACTTTTACCGAAAACCGGTAATGCGTTAAGAGTTGGAATAACCGGCGTGCCTGGTGCAGGTAAGTCAACGCTGATTGAATCATTTGGAAATATGCTTTGTGATGAAGGTCATAAGGTTGCAGTCCTTGCCGTTGATCCTACAAGTTCAATCACAAAAGGATCAATTCTCGGTGATAAAACTCGTATGGGAACACTTTCAAGAAGATCGGAAGCATTTATCAGACCGTCACCGGCTGGTGGAACATTAGGCGGCGTTGCTAGAAAAAGTCGTGAAACAATGTTAATGTGTGAGGCTGCCGGTTATGACGTGATTTTGATCGAAACCGTTGGAGTTGGTCAATCAGAAACGATCGTCAGATCAATGGTTGACTTCTTTATGCTTGTTGTTTTGACTGGTGCAGGTGACGACTTGCAAGGTATCAAAAAAGGAATTATGGAACTTGCAGACGCGATCGTTATCAACAAGGCTGACGGCGATAATTTAATCAAAGCAAAAGTTACTCGTGGAGAATATGAACGAATGATTGAATTTATCAGACCTGCAACTGAAGGCTGGCCAACTCACGCTTATTTATGCAGTGCTGTTGAGAAAACCGGCTTGCCTGAACTTTGGAAAGTCATTCAAGTCTTTAAAGAGATTACGAACAACAGCGGAGTTTTCAAGCGTCGTCGTGATAGTCAGTTGCTTGATTGGATGAAGTCAATGATTGATGAGCACTTGCATAATTTATTCTTTGAAGATGCTGTGATCACCGGAAGAATGCCGGAAGTTAAGCAGGCAGTTTTGAATGGAGTGATCTCACCGACTCAAGCGGTTGCTGAACTTATAAAAATTTTCGATGTTAAGCGTGCGGCAGATCGTCAAGTTGATCTTTTCAGTAATACTTAATGAGGTGATTTTGTGTCAGCAGTTAAAGCATTAATTTTCGGCATTGATGAACTCTTTCCTATATTAAAACCTTATTATGATCGTGAAGTTGAAAAAGGAAATTTAGATATTTTCGGTTATGCTGCTTTTATCAATGATAAAGTAGTTTTTGCAAAGAATCTTCAAGGTGAACCACTGACAAATCTTTCATTTGACAAAATCATTATCTCATCAGAAAACAATTTTATGATAAAATTTAAAATATCAAGAGAATTAATTAATAAAATTAATAATAGGGGTGGGGGCATTAATTTAAATAATGTAATTGATGGTAGAATTTTTCAAATTCCAAATTTTGATCTAAAAATTTTTTTGAAGTTTAATATAATTTCTTCTATACTGGCAGATTCGTTTCTATCTGATAATACAAAATCAATCTGTTTGCGTATTTATAATTTAAAAGCATATCTCGGAAAAGTTACTTGTATTCTTGATGTGAAAAGCTATATGGTTAATTCTTTATTTTCAGGTAAAGGTTTAGTTTGTGTAGGGAAATTTTCTTCCATCGCTCGAAATGTTGAATTTGAATTAAGTCGCAACGGAAGTCATAATTATAATAATGTAAGCAATTTTAGTTGTGTTGATTATGATTGGAATGTGTCAAAAGAATTTTTTCCTAAATTCTATGATAAAGATTGCGAAATAATAATAGGTTCGGACGTTTGGATTGGACAAGGTAGCAAGTTTAAATCTGCTAATCCCGGTAAACCGCTGATCATTGGCAATGGTGCAGTGATCGCTTCCGATAGTGTTGTTGTTAAAGACGTTCCGCCTTATGCTATCGTTGGCGGCAACCCTGCGAAGATAATTAAATATAGGTTCGATGAAGCAACGATTAATAGTCTTGAAAGGATTCAATGGTGGAATTGGGATTTAGAAAAAATTTATGATAATTTTCACATGTTTAAAGACCCTGTAGCATTCGCAAAGAAATTTGATCCGAAGAAATAAAATTTTGTGGAGGTGTTGACGCTGAATTTTATCAAAAAGCCTATGGAGATCGAAAAACGCAGTATGGAAATTATTGCGCCTTATTTAAAAAATTTAAATCTCACGGACGAAGAAACAAAAGTTTATTCACGTATGATTCACGCCGCCGGTGACGTTGATTATGCTTCGATAATAAAAATTTCTTCAAAAGCGATCGACGCAACGAAAAAGGCAATTCAAAACGGAAAAAATATTTTTACTGATGTTGAGATGGTACGAACCGGAATTAATAAAAGGACGCTTTCAAAGTTCGGCGGTGAAGTTTTTTGTAAAGTTGCTGATGAAGAAGTCAAAAAACTTGCTGAACGTGAAGGAATAACAAGATCGATGGCGGCAATGAGATCATTTGGTGAAGAACTCAACGGATCGATCGTTGCGATCGGTAATGCTCCGACAGCACTTTTTGAAGTCCTTCGTCTTGTTCGTGAAGAAAAAATTTTACCGGCTGTTATTGTCGGCATTCCAGTTGGATTTGTTGGTGCGGCTGATTCTAAAAAAGCACTTGCCGATCAAAATCAAATTCCATTTATTACAGTTGAAGGTACGAAAGGCGGCAGTCCGATTGCTGTAGCGGCGATCAATGCGATAATTTATATTTTAAACAACTCAAGATGAATTTTTTATAAAACAATAATTTAAACTTTCTTTGACTCATTAGATAACTATTATTGATTTTTTTTCTTTTTATGTTAAAATTACCTCAACAAAAGTTATTGTTGAGGAATTTTTTTTGGAGGCGTTAATATGAATTTGAAAGAAGCATTTCAAGCGCAAAATATAATTAATTCTCTCTCTGAGCACGCAGAAAATTATTTAATGCAGACCGGCAACGTTGTTACGGTAAAAGAAAAACATCTGCGCAGTAAAGCAGTTGAAGGTCAAGCAGATGAAGATATTGATACAACAAATTATGAAGATAAAAAATTTCCGGCTGAAGGCGTGATCGAATTTCTAATTAAATTGATCGATGAAAGATCAAAGTTAGCACACGCTATCAACGAAGCGAAATTGAAAATGGATTTTGATCTTGATGCTGCAGTTTATACAAATCGCAAGCGTCATATTTTAGCCTCAACACTTGATCGCCTTGTTCGTCTGCAAAGTTCTCACATTGTCCATAAAAATCTTGGTCGCGGCTATGTCTTCAACAAAGAAGGCAATCAGACTGAATATCGTTATGACATTGAACGCATTCAGACGATCGATTTTGATCGAAATAAATTGCGTAAACAAATTAAAGACGTTTATGCAAAGGCTGATCAAGTATCGAATGAAATTGACGCGGCACTAATAAACACTCAAGTAAATTATGAATTTCCGTTTGATATTCACGGCGATAACGATTCGATCATTGAAGATTATATTATTTCACTTTAAAATTCTTGATTATGGAAAAAATATCGCTGGAATATATTAAATGTCTCGGAAAAAATAAATCTAAAGAATCTTTTGATGAGCTGTTAAGATTATTTTATTCAATAACTGAAATTGATCTAAAGCGTGAAATAGTATCTTCAATCGGTCGACAGAATGATATTGATCGAATCGCTGAATTTATCAACAAAGAAGGCTTTAGCGATCAGCCTATGGAATTGATTTATCAAATGTATAGAACTTGTTTATACAAAGGCAAATTCGATCAAAGAATGTTTGAACTCAATGAAGATTATGCAAAAACCATTGAAGGTAACGATAATTATTATGAGATACGAAGATGATGTAGTTAAACGCACGGTGAAGAAGTTATTAACCGGCTCTGATTATCGTGAAGAAATAACAAACTCTATTAATTCCGTATTTTTCGACTTTACGATTGATTTTTTCAAGCAAATTGTTGATGCAAAGATGAATAGCAGTAAAATTGATCTTGAGTGGTATAAAAAATATTTCATCGATTCAAATAATTTTTCGCCGGAAGAATCAGCGATTTATGCAGGTCTTAACAAGAAAACTATTACTAACATTTATGGAACTGCAACCAAACAAGTTATATTGAATGCCGCCGCCGAAAATTTTAATTACTTAAGCAATTTGTTATCCGAATTTGGAGATGATACAAGTCAAGGCTTAGCGGTTAATATTGAAATAAGTTATAATGATGTCAGCGTCATCTTGTCCTTGTTAGAAAGTTTATTAGTGATAAACGCTTTAGTAACAAAAAAAGTACAAATTAGAGGCGGTGCTTGGAGTTCCATAGGTAAGAAAGTTGAAAAGCCTCTACTTGATAAATTATGTGAATTGGCAGGCGTTCCGAAAGAAAATATTGACAACAGAATTTTTAGCAAGGACAAAAATAAATCATTTGACAGAGAAGTTGACTATAAATTGATCGATCGCAATGGCAAGCTATACAGAATTGAAGTTAAACTGATGGGCAAAGGCAATCCTGAAAGTGCTGATGCAACGATCGCAAGAGACAGCAATATTTTTGTTGCTGATACATTAAGTCAACAGAATTGCAATCAATTAACAGAAAGAGGAATTGAATATTTGATTTTGAAAGATAACAATAATATTTTGAGTGACTTCATCACGATATTAAACAAATTAAACATTCCTAATTGCTAATTAGATTAATTCTACATTCTGAATTCATCATTCTGAATTAACAAACGGCTGTCTGATCAGGAGCAGAAATTTTTTATTAACCTTCGGTTCAGGTGCAGATGAACTACGAGGCTGCACAAAATTTAATTGATTCTCAACTGAGATCGATTATTATATATGGATCAATTTAGAATTGATCAAAAATTAATTGTTTTTGGATCGTTTCAGGAAAACTCTAATTCTTAAATTCCGCAGTACGCAATATTATTAATTCTTTATTACATTATTAATAAGCACGTTTCTCTTAGCATAATTGAAATTTAAAATTTTTTTATGATCGCTGTGCACTTCTAATTCAACTTAAGCAGCAAAATTGAAGGTTATAAATTATTTCTGCTTCTGATCAGGTGGCTGTTTTATATATTGTGAGGTTATAGGAGAATCCAGCATACATTCTTGAATCTGCTCTTCAATTTCAATAATATTAGAATCCAAAACTTGAATGAGTTCAATAGTTTAGCGAAGTTTTATAGCTTTAGAGCGATGTAAACACTGACAGTTAGACAGATTCTCTGAATTTCTTAGTTTGAAGAGGATTGAAGACGAAAGTTTTGAAATCCTTGCTAAGTAAATAAGAATAATGACCAGTAGCCTCAAGATCAACTCTGATTTGCTCATCATTGCAGGATTGAATTTTGGAATAAAGCTCATCAAAGCCCGCTTGATTGTTTGTTATGGTGAAAGCCTTTTAAAACATGAACCGTCGAGCGGTATCTAACCAATTAGCATTTAAGCAAAGAGTTATGGTTAGAATCTCAACTAAATATCGTCAAGCGATAGGTGAAAGTGACTAATCCAAGTATATCTGATTATTATATCATATGTCCTACAAATGGGACTTCATTATTATACGAGGTGAAAATTTTGTTAGAAGTTGACGATGAGATCAGAAACAAACAAATTGCAATATTAGAAAAAACTTATGTCGGAGCAATTCCGGAATTAAAATTTAATTCAGCGTTTGAACTCTTGATCGCCGTGATACTTTCTGCGCAGTGTACTGACAAGCGAGTCAACGCCGTAACGAATGAATTATTTCCGATCGCAAATACGCCTGAAAAATTTTTATCACTAGGTCAAACGAAATTAGAGGAAATTATTAAACCTTGTGGATTTTTTCACACGAAGGCAAAAAATATTTTAGCGGCTTGCAGAAAGATCGTTGAAGAGTTCGGCGGTGAAGTACCGAAAACTTTTGAGGAACTTATAACATTGCCTGGCGTTGGACGTAAGACGGCTAATGTTGTTATGAGTGTAGCATTTAAAGAACCGGCGATCGCAGTTGATACTCACGTTTTTAGAATTTCAAATCGTTTACAGCTTGCAATCGGTGAAACGCCGCTTGAAGTTGAGATCGGACTTCAAAAAATTATTCCTCGTGAAAAATGGTCAGACGCTCATCACTGGTTGATCTGGCACGGTAGAAAAATTTGCAAGGCACGTCAACCATTATGCTCTGAATGTCCACTTAATAAAATTTGTCCTTCAAGAAATTTTTAAAAATCGTTTATGAGGTGAATCAAATGACAATAACAGCTAAATATCACGTAAATTTTTTTGATACAGATACAATGGGCGTTACTCATCATTCAAATTATATTCGTTGGTTTGAGATCGGACGAGTTGAATTTTTGAGAGCGATCGGCATTGATCTTAATGCTATGATGGCAGACGGAATTTTGTTTCCTATAACGAAGATTGAAGCGCAATATCATTCGCCGTCATACTTCGATGACATTTTAGCGATCGATACAACAGCGGTTGCACTCACTAAAGCGAAAATGGAATTTGAATATAAAATTCACCGTGTCGACGAAGAAAAAATTTTAGTTACCGGCTTTAGTCAAAACGTCTTCACAAATAAAGAAACCGGCAAGATCACTCGTCTGCCGGAAAAATACTATAGTTTAATGGGTAATGGGTAATGTGTAATTGGTAATTAAGGAAGTGACAAAATGATAATTAGAAAAATGCAGTCGAAAGATAGAGAAATTATTATTGATATGATGAGGCAATTTTATAATTCACCGGCACTTATCACTAACGGCTCAGAAGAAATTTTTGTTAATAATGTTGATTCGTGTTTGAAAAATTCGCCATACGTCGAAGGTTACACTTTCATAGTTGACAATCAAGTTATCGGTTATGGAATACTTGCAAAAAGTTTTTCAACGGAGTTCGGTGGCGAATGTATTTGGATCGAAGATATTTACATTAAAGAAAATTTTCGTGGTCAAGGTTTCGGAACAAAATTTATTGAATATGTCAAAAATAATTATTCTGATAAAATTCTTCGTCTTGAGGCTGAACGTGATAATTACAAAGCACTTTTGACTTACAAGAAAAATGGCTTTAAAGAATTGCCTTATGTTGAATTTGTTTTGACTAGTTGAAAAATTTATTTCTTCTTTAGCGTCGGCAAAGTTCCTTCAAGTTCTAAAATTATATCTCTTAACATTGCCGCTCTTTCAAATTCAAGATTTTTAGATGCAGCTTTCATTTCAGTTGTCAACGTCTGGATCAAATTGCGTTTCTCACTCTTCGACATTCTTTTAACAAGACTGTCAATTTTTTTCTTCGGATCAACTTTCGGAGTTTCGATCAAAGTTTTTTCAATAAGCCTGGAAACAGGTTTTTTTATTGTCTTCGGCGTGATATTGTGAAGTTTATTATAATCGTCTTGAATTTTTCGGCGGCGTTGAGTCTCATCAATTGCACGTTTCATTGAGTCAGTTACCTTGTCAGCATACAAAATAACTTTGCCGTTAGCATTTCTCGCGGCACGTCCGATCGTTTGAATTAATGAAGTGTCTGATCGCAAAAAGCCTTCTTTGTCAGCGTCAAGAATTACGATCAATGAAACTTCAGGCAGATCAAGCCCTTCACGCAATAAATTAATTCCAACTAAAACATCAAATTTACCGGCTCGGAGATCGTGAATAATTTCTGCTCGTTCGATCGTCGCAATGTCTGAATGTAAATAACGAACTTTGATCTTTGCACCTTTTAAAAAGTCTGTAAGATTCTCTGCAAATTTTTTCGTTAGTGTCGTTATCAAAATTCTTTCGTTGACTTCAACACGTTGATTAATTTCAGAAATTAGATCGTCGATCTGATTTTTGATCGGTCGAACTTCAACGATTGGATCAAGCAATCCTGTTGGTCTAATGATCTGTTCAACGATTTGATCAGCGTGTTCAATCTCATAAATTGCCGGCGTTGCACTCACATAAATTATTTGATCGATTCGTGATTCAAATTCTTCAAATGTCAACGGGCGATTATCTCTTGCAGAAGGCAATCGAAAACCATTATCAATCAGCGTTGACTTTCTGGATCGATCGCCTGCGTACATTGCGTGAAGTTGAGGCAATGTAACGTGAGATTCATCGACGACGATCAAAAAATCTTTAGGAAAATAATCAATCAAAGTAAATGGCGGCTGACCTGGTTGACGCTGCGTTAAATGACGTGAATAATTTTCAATGCCGGAACAATAACCCATTTCATTGATCATTTCAAGATCAAAATTTGTTCGCTGTTCGATCCTTTGTGCTTCGATCAATTTTCCTTGTGATTTAAAAAATTCGATCTGTTCAGCAAGTTCAGCACGAATTGTTTTTTCAGCGATTTTCATATCATCAAAATCAGTTACATAATGAGATGCCGGAAAAATTACAATTTCTTTACGCTCACCAACAATTTCACCCGTCAACACGTCAAATTCAGTGATTCGATCGATCTCGTCGCCGAAAAGTTCAATTTTCAAAGCACGACCGTTATAACCTGCCGGAAAAATTTCCACTACGTCGCCACGAACTCTAAATTTTCCGCGTTCAATGATAACGTCATTTCTTTCGTAGCGAATCGAAATTAATTTTTCTAAAATCTCATCACGATCAATTTGTTGATTTTTATGTAAATGCAAAACTAATTTTGAATAACTTTCCGGGCTACCTAAACCGTAAATGCAACTGACTGACGCAACAATTATCACGTCACGGCGTTCAAATAAAGAGCAAGTTGCAGAATGTCTAAGCTGATCGATCTCATCATTGATCGATGCGTCCTTTTCAATGTAAGTATCAGTCGCCGGTAAATACGCCTCCGGTTGATAATAATCATAATAACTGACGAAATAACCAACATAATTATTAGGAAAGAATGTTTTAAACTCACTTGCAAGTTGAGCCGCTAAAGTTTTATTGTGAGCAATGACTAAAGTCGGCTTTTGAACTTGTTCGATAACTTTTGCGATCGTATAAGTCTTGCCTGTGCCGGTTGCACCTAAAAGAACTTGTGCGATCATTCCGTTTTTAATTCCGTTTGCAAGATCATTTATTGCTTTCGGTTGATCGCCGGTCGGATCAAAATCGGCGTGAACTTCAAAATTTTTTTCGATCATTAAAATCATTCGCCTCATTTCAAATTAAAAAAATTTTTTCAAAGAACATTTTAACTTAATTGATCGTAAAATCATAATCACAAAAAATAATTTCTAATTAAAAATTTCTAATGTAATTCAAAATGTCAAAAAAAATCTTGACTTTTTGTCTAATTAGTGATAGTGTATGCACATAATTTTTTTGAGGAAGTGAAATAATTGGCAGATGAAAATAAAATTGTCGTAGAGAGTGAAGACGGCGATACTGCAGAAGTTACTGATCTTTCAACCGTTGCTAAGTCTGATCAACAGGCTGAAGAACTTACTACAGAAAATAATTCAACTGTTGATGAGTTGACCGCTGAAATTGAAAAGTTGAAATCAGAACTCAAAGATAAGAATGATAAATTTGTAAGGCTGCAAGCTGATTTTGATAATTTCAGAAAGCGCACAGCTAAAGAAAAATCTGAACTTGCCGCAACGATCGAACAGGCTTTTTTGAAAGATTTACTTCCGTTGCTTGATAATTTAAGTCGAGCAACTGAAGCTGTTGAAAGCAGTGAAAACTCAGACATTGACAGCCTTAAAAAAGGTATTGAAATGATCAGACAAGAGACGGCGGCGGCTATGGGTAAGCACGGTTTAGAGCCGATCGAAACTGAAGGCAAAATGTTTGATCCAAATTTTCATCAAGCTGTTTCAAGAATTAATAATCCTGATCTTGAAGAAGGCGCAATAGCCGCTGAACTTCAACGCGGATATATTGCTCGTGGCAGAGTGATTCGTCCGTCGATGGTGCAAGTTGTAAATAACGAATAGTTATTTTGTAGTGAGTAAATAGAATGCGAATTTGTATTGTAGCCTTTTCAAATCATTTAGATGCTTGTTTGTCAGCTTTAAATCCTAATCTTGAAATTGCGGCGATAATCGTTGACAGCGTAACGAGTGCAAAAAGTATCGTCGAAAAGCATAATTTATCAGAGAAATTACTTTATCATTATCACGATCTTAAAGAGTGCCTGGAAAATTCTATTTATGATTATATCGTTATGGCTCTTAGATTTTCAATGTTCAGTGAAATAGTCATAAAAGATTTATATTCGTTGAATATCTCAAAGACAAAATTTATAAATCTTTGGGATTTAGATCGCCCGGAACACGTTTGTTCATTTACTTTGTTAATGTCATATTTCAAAGAAAATCCCGATAAATTTAAAACATTTATCACCGGCGATTCTCATTTAGTTTTTGGCGTTGATATTGATTCATTTTCTCTACCAACGATCAACTTTGCAAGAGGCAGTCAAGATTTATATTATGACTATAAAATAGCAAAATATGCAATGCAATTCAACAAAGGAACTATAAAATATGCAATAATCGGTTTATCAGTTTATAGTTTTAATTGGGACGTGTCACAAAGTTATAGAGAATCTTGGCGGCTTTTACAATACTATCTCTTTTTTAAAGATTTACATAATAATTGGCTTTCAAAGGAAAAGTATGGCAGTTTATTTAGAGAAGAATTTTTGAAAAATGATTATATATTGACAAAGACAGTATATTTATCAAATGTTTATCACGAGAGAACAGCAGTAAAAATAGGAATGCCGGAGCAGTTGAGAACTAGAAAATTCTTTGATATGTGGAATAAAAAAGATTATCCATTAACCGTTGAAGAAAATAAATCAATCTTGCTTAATTATTTAATGTTTTGCAATGAAAATAATATTGTGCCTATACTAGTTTTGCCGCCGATTATGAAAGATTGTAAACATTTGATACTCAAAAAGCGATTAGATCAATTTTATACAATTTTGAATGAAATTTTATCAAAGTGTCCTTTTGCAAAATTTATTGATTCACTGATTTTGGACGATCTCAAAGAAGAAGATTTTTTTGATTCAAATCACCTTAACGTAAAAGGCAGTAAAAAATTTACCAAAATGCTCGATGATTACATAATTAACATTGATAATAAAAATAATTAATTGAAATAAATTTTAACTTAGGAGGAAATTATTTATGGGTAAAATCATTGGTATAGATTTAGGAACTACAAATAGTGTTGTTAGTGTACTTGAAGGCGGTGAGCCTACAGTAATTACGAATCCTGAAGGCAGTAGAATTACTCCGTCAGTTGTTGGCTTCACTAAAGACGGTCAACGCCTTGTCGGTCAGCTTGCAAAGCGTCAAGCTGTAAGCAATCCTGACCGCACGATCTCATCAATCAAGCGTCATATGGGTGAAGCCGGTTATAAAGTTACGATCGACGGCAAGTCTTACACTCCGCAGGAAATTTCAGCAATGGTACTTCAAAAACTCAAAGGTGATGCTGAGGCTTATCTTGGTGAGACAGTTACACAGGCAGTTATTACAGTACCGGCTTATTTCAGTGATGCACAACGTCAAGCAACTAAAGACGCTGGAAAGATCGCCGGACTTGAAGTCTTGAGAATTATCAATGAGCCGACGGCGGCGGCTTTTGCATATGGACTTGAAAAAGATGCTGATGAAACCGTTTTAGTCTTTGACTTAGGCGGCGGTACGTTCGATGTTTCGATCCTTGAAATTTCTGACGGTATGTTTGAAGTTAAAGCTACTAACGGTGATACACATCTCGGCGGTGATGACTTCGATCATAAGATTATGGATTGGATGGTCAACGAATTTAAAAATAGTGACGGTATCGATCTTTCAAAAGATAAAATGGCGGCGCAAAGACTTCTTGAGGCTGCTGAAAAGGCAAAAATTGAACTCTCAAGTATGACACAGACAAATATCAATTTGCCGTTCGTTACTGCTGATGCAAGCGGTCCTAAACATCTTGATCTTACATTGAGCCGTGCAAAATTTGATGAGCTTACTCGTGATCTTGTTGAACGTACAATGGGACCGACTAAACTTGCAATGAAAGATGCCGGACTTAGCGGCGATGATATAAACAAAATTATTCTTGTTGGTGGTTCTTCACGTATTCCGGCTGTACAAAATGCAATTCGTGAAATTTTAGGTAAAGAACCAAGCAAAGGCGTTAATCCTGATGAATGCGTTTCAGTCGGTGCGGCAATTCAAGGCGGCGTACTTGCCGGTGAAGTTCACGACGTTGTTTTACTTGACGTTACACCGTTATCACTCGGTATTGAGACGCTCGGCGGTGTTTTCACAAAGATTATCGATCGCAATACAACAATTCCAACTCATAAATCACAAGTCTTTTCAACTGCTGCTGATAATCAGCCTAGCGTTGAAATTCACGTCTTGCAAGGTGAACGCAATATGGCGAAAGATAATAAAACGCTTGGCAAATTCATTTTGTCAGACATTCCGCCGGCACCTCGCGGCATTCCACAAATCGAAGTCAGTTTTGATATTGACGCTAATGGTATTGTTAATGTTAGTGCTAAGGATCTCGGCACCGGTAAAGAACAGAAAGTTACAATTAAATCAGATACCGGAATGAGCAAAGAAGAGATCGATCGAATGGTCAAAGAAGCTAAAGCACACGAGGCTGAAGATAAGAAACAACAAGAGGCTGTTGAAGTCAAGAATGCAGCGGAGCAAACCGTTTATCAGATCGAAAAGACTTGCAAAGATTTTGAAGGCAAGATCGACGAATCTTTGATCAAAGAGGCTAAAGCCGCCGGTGAGAAACTCAAAGAAAAGATCAATGACAGCAATGTTGATATTGAGGAACTCAAGAAAGAGACGGAAGCGGCTCGTGAAGCAATTTACAAAGTCAGTACTGAGGCTTACAAAGCAGGTGCGGCTAATGCACAAGGTCAACCTAATGCAGATTTCACTCAGCAAGATCAATCCTCAAGCGACAAATCAAAATCACAAGATGATGACACGATCGACGCTGAATACACCGAAGTCAAAGATGACAAGAAATAATTCGGAATGCGTAATTCGTAATTCGGAATTAAAACGATCGACAATTCCGCATTCCGCATTCATAATTTCGAATTGATCTAATGCAGGGATAGAGAATATCAAAAAGCGTTGTTGTTCTCTGTCCCTTAATTTTTGCAAAGGAGTGGTAACGATGCCGGACGCAGAAAAAAGAGATTATTATGAAGTGCTTGGAATAAATAAAAATGCAACACTTGATGAGATTGAAAAGGCAAGAAAAAAATTAGTAAAGAAATGGCATCCGGATTTAAATCCTAACAATAAAGAAGAAGCCGAAAAAAAGATGAAAGAGATTAATGAGGCTTATGACGTTTTGAAAGATCCGAAGTTAAGAGCACAATATGATCAATTTGGACACGCAGCATTTACAGGCGGCGGCGGACAATATCGCGGTCAAGGTGGCTTTGATCCTAGTGATATTTTTGGCGGCTTTGAAGGTTTTGGCGGTGGCGGAGATATTTTCGGTGAAATTTTCGGTAGCTTTTTTGGCGGTGGTGCTCGTGGTCGTCAACAACATTCTGAACGTGGTCCGGTTAGAGGTGCTGATCTTCGATACGATTTAACGATCAGCTTTGAAGAGGCGGCTTTTGGTAAAGAAATGACGATTAAAGTTCCACGTTTAGAAACTTGCAAGGATTGTAATGGAAGTGGTGCAGAGAAAGGATCAACGTCTGAAATTTGTCCTGAGTGTCACGGTATGGGTCAAAAGCAAGTTGTTAGACAAATGGGTCCGATGAGAATGCAGACGTTTGTAACTTGCGATCGTTGTCACGGTTCAGGAAAAATAATCAAGAATCCTTGTAAACATTGTCACGGTGATGGCAAGGTTAAAGTTACTCGTGATATTAAAGTTACAATTCCGAAAGGCGTTAATGTTGGAAATAAATTGCGAATTGCAGGCGGAGGACAAGCTGGCGATCGTGGCGGTCAACCTGGTGATCTTATCGTTTACATTAATATCAAGCCTCACGAACTTTTCAAGCGTAGAGATAGCGATGTTTATTGTGACGTTCCGATCTCATTTGTGCAAGCGGCTTTAGGTGGAACAGTTGAGGCTCCGACGATCGACGGAAAGATTGAAATGAAAATTCCTGCGGGCATTCAATCCGGTACTGTTCAACGTATCAAAGGCAAAGGCATTCCTCATCTTCGTGGTGAAGGTCGCGGCGATGAATATGTTACAATTAAAGTACTTACGCCTCAAAATTTAACGGAACGACAAAAAAATCTTCTTCAGCAATTTGAAAGCGGTGTTGACGATAACAAAGTTCACCCGGAAAAAAAAAATTTCATAGACAAGTTGAAAAGTTTTTTTAGCTGACACTTAATCCCGTCAATTTAATGAAAACTTCTTCAAGAGAATTTTTATTATGAACTTCACAAAGATTTTTCGGCGTATCAAGTGCGATCAACTTTCCACGATTTAAAAAAGCTGTTCGATCACAAAGTGATTCGGCTTCTTCAATATAATGAGTCGTTAAAAAGATCGTCACG
This sequence comes from Selenomonadaceae bacterium, assembly GCA_017476425.1. Classification (GTDB taxonomy): domain Bacteria; phylum Bacillota; class Negativicutes; order Selenomonadales; family Selenomonadaceae; genus Quinella. The sequence continues at coordinate 12,616 of JAFUZV010000035.1, read as the reverse complement.
CCTTGAGACTTTAAATCTTTGATCAATGACCAGATTTTTCTTCGGACTTGTGGATCAAGTGCAACGGTCGGCTCGTCAAGAAATAAAATTTTCGGCTGATGGATCAATGCACGAATGATTAATAATCGTCGTTTCATTCCGCCGGAAAGTTTTCTAACATTCTCATTGATAACGTCATTGAGTTCAACATAATTCAAAAGATCGGCAATTCGTTTTTGTCGATCGATTTTTTTTATATGATGAAGTCTTGCGTGAAGTTCCATATTTTCACCGACAGTTAAATCTTGATCAAAATTGATATGTTGAGGAACTACACCGATCATTTTTTTAATCTCGATCGTATCCTCATCAATCGATTTATCGTCAAAAAAAATATTGCCGGAAGTCGGAACGATCTGCATTGTAAGCATTCTGATCGTCGTCGTCTTACCGGCACCATTTTTGCCCAAAAGTCCAAAAATTTCACCGTCATTAACTTTGAATGATAAATTATCGACGGCGATTTTTTTTGTCTTCATTTCAGTTAAAAAAATTTTGCAGAGATTTTTTATTTCAATCATTTTAATAACTCTTTCATTTGATCTTTAATGTCACGACCTTGATCATCTCGTTTAACTGCCATTAAAAATTTATAGTTGCTGAGTTTTGCCCAGCCTTTTCCGGCAGAATCTTTTGTTTCAGAATCTAATTTATAAATTTTATCTTTTTCAATCATAACAACATCTTCAAGCCAAGCAACTAAATTTTTGTCCTTATAAAAATACTTTGTTATCTTACCAGCATTTTTACCCTTAATCGGAACATATTCAATACTAAATAAGCCTTCATTATCAAAAATTTTGGTCTCTTCAATTACTTTATCACGAATTGAAGTCTGCGCATTTGTTGTTCTGAAAATTTTTTCATCTAAGTCGGCAGTTAAAATTTCTTTCTTTCCGAACCAATAAAGATTAGGCAAATTAAATCACCTCGATAAATAATTACTGCGCAGCTGCCCGCAAGCCGCATTGATCTTCACGCCAAATTCTTTACGAATCGTCGCCGTTAAACCGTGAGCATTGAGAAGATCGCAGAAATTTTTAATTCGATCTTTCGTCGGGCGTTTAAAATTATTCTCTTCAATGGGATTGATCGGAATCAAATTCACATTTGCAAGTTGTCCACTCAAAATTTTTATCAGTTGCCTTGCGTGTTCCGTCGTATCGTTGACTTCAGAGATCAAAATATATTCATAAGTTACACGGCGACCAGTTGACTTTGCATAATCGCCGCCAGCTTTGACAACTTCATTAATATTGAAATTGTTATTGATCGGCATTAAAAGCGATCTTAATTCATTGTTTGGAGCGTGAAGAGAGATTGACAAAGTGATCGGAAGATCAATTTCAGCAAGTTGATAGATTTTCGGAACGATTCCACAAGTTGAAACGGTGATCTTTCGATAACTCAAATTCAAAGAGTATTCAGCGTGAATTAATTCAAGTGCTTTAATCAGATTGTCGAAATTCATCAGCGGTTCACCAATACCCATAATAACAACGCTGTCAACTCGTTCAGAATTTTGCTTGAGAATTTCATTTACAAAGAAAACTTCAGCGAAAATTTCAGCCGAAGTTAAATTTCTTTCAAGACCTTTTTGAGTTGAGGCGCAGAATTTACAACCCATAGCACAACCGACTTGAGTTGAAATACAAATGCTGTTGCCATAGTCGTGACGCATTAAAACACTTTCAACCGTTGCACCGTCATCAAATTCTAATAAAAATTTTGTCGTCAATCGATCTTTTGAGTCAAGCCGATCGATCAACTTACAAATTTTAATTTCGTAATTATCATTGAGTTGTTGCCTAAGACTTTTTGATAGATCTGTCATTTGATCGAATGAATTTGCGCCGCGTTGATAAATCCACGAAATAATTTGTTTAGCTCTGAATTTCGGCAATTTTAAATTTGTAAGTTCATTCGTTAATTCGTCAAGAGTTAATCCAAATAAATTTTTTTTCATTACACATTACCATTATTAAAAAAATAATTAAAGAAGTCAAAATTATTAATACGATTGCTTTTAAATAGTCTAAAAAATCGTGTCGACCTTTCGGCGTTTTTAAATAATTTTTTATCGTTCGTAAATAATTTTTCATTCTGCATTCTACATTCTTAATTCTGCATTAATTAAAATCCTCCGCCGTGTCCACCGCCGGAACTACTTCCGCCGCCGCCACCTGATGAGCCTTTGCCTTGACTCTTCGGACGGCGTTGCACATTCATATACAAAAAGTTATCTCTAACCGTCATAAGTTTAACGCTATTCTTATCAAGGTATTCACTCGCCTCAATCGCAGGTCTTACATTGCTCATACTTGCAATTAACGACGAACGATACATTATAGCGATAACGATCGCAGCAACGATTGAGATCATAGCCGCTAATAAATCGAAAGTTTTATCTTCAGTCTCATTCACGTTGTAATTTTCATTGCCTTTGACTTGACCTGTTGCCTTGTAAGAGTCAATCGCTTTGTCAATCGAATCAAGATACATATCAAAACCATTAAAAAATTTACCTTGCGAAAATTGATTTACAAAAGCCTTTTCATTAAAAGCGGCGTTGTTGTTAGAATCGTAAAGTTTACTTTCAAGGCTTTGATCAGCGGCGATTTGCCATTTACGAACGTCCATAGCCATAACAAAAATTATATTTCCATTTTCACCACGTCTCGGACTGTCGACAACACGATTTAGCATTTTATTAGCAACGTTTTTAATATTCGATCCTTGCAACTCATTCAACGTTACAATTTCGATCTTAATTCCGTGCTTATGTTCGATCTGTTGAATTTTGCTGTTGAGTTTTGAAATTTCCGATCCATTTAACAAAGACGCTTCATCAGTTACTGAGGCTAAAGCGATCGACGAAGTGATCATTAATGTTAAAATCATTAAAATTATTATTCTCTTCATTATCTCATCGCCTCAATTCATCAAAAAAGTTACGATCAAATAGATCACCGGGATCAAAATCAATGCTAAGACTGCAGGATATTTAAACGCTTTGCCGCTATCATATGGCAATGATCCAACAACTTTACCTGTTTGACCGTTCATCATAAAAGTATATGGTTTATTTTCATAGCGTGTTGTTAAAATCCATACCGGCACCATTGCATAAATAACTTTTCCTTCAGTCTTAATGACAGCGTGATTTTCTTCTTCGCAAGTATCGTAACCTTGCACGGACTCAGCAAGTACAGCAAGTGCACTATTCTCAACACGATTATCAGCACGAGGTGCAGAAGTTTCAGCATCAACATCATATTTATCAGCAAGATAACCTGTCAGATAAGCAGCACTGAATGGAACTAATTCAGAATAATTAAATGGCTCAATGCTTTCCATATAGGTATCGTCCATTTTCTTTGATCCGTCAACGGGTATTTTTTGAAACCTCATCAAGCCGCCGCGTTCACAATTATAAACGTGAATTTCTCTAATTATTTCTGACGGCGTTTCTCTAACTCTGATCTTCTCCGCTTTAAAATTTGCGTGCGCCTCAACTTCACTATCAAACAGCCAGAAAGGTACATACATTGGCTGGATAGCCTCGACGCGATTATTAGCCGTGAATGCGTCCGGCAATAATTTTTTACCTTCATAGAATTTTTTCAAAGCGTTGACGGCATCTTCTTTAGTCTTCTTAAAAGGAATTACATAATCAGGCTTTAACATTCCGTCAAATCGTTTAGGGATCATTGTTGGATTTCCACAATAAACGCATTCAGTTGCCATTGTATTTTCATCACAGACTAATTCAGCACCGCAACTGGAACAAGTAAACGCTTTTAAATTCTGCGCTTCGTCGCTTGTCCATTCTTCACCAGCGTCTTGAGTCTGCCATTTTGCTTCTTTAGCCTCTTGTGCTTTGACGGCTAATTCTTCTTTACTTCTAAATAAATCCTCAACGGCTTTAATGTCGAGTTCTGCGCCGCAATATTCACAACTTACTTTATCGTTGCCGGGCTTAAAACTCAACGGTGCGCCGCAATTCGGACATTTATAACTTACTGACGTTTCAGGCATAGCGTTCACTCCGTTCGATTTAATGTAGAATGTAGAATTTAGAATGTAGAATTAGGGAAATGATTTAATTCTTAATTCTGCATTCTTCATTCTGAATTAGGAAACAGTTCATTGATCTTAGCGTCGATCGCTGCGTAATTCGGCTCCCAGACTCCTTGATCGTCTTCAACGCCGGGCAACATTGTTGTCGTCGGCGGCTCACTATTCATTTTTCTTAACACGTTTGCTAAATGTGCAGAGTCAAATAATTCTGCGCTCGTTTCCATTCTATGTTGAAAAATTTCTGCTATCGACGGCAATTTTGGAATCGTTTCAAGTTGCAAAATTTTTTCATAAAGTGCTTTGATAAATTTCTGCTGGCGTTGCACTCTTCCAACGTCGCCGAGCTTTTCACCTTTAAATCTTAAATACTTTTGTGATTCGTAGCCGTCAAGATGTTGATAGCCTTGTTCAAGGTGTATTGATAAATCAGATTCAGGGTCTTCATAATCCATATTTTCTTCAACATAAATGTCAATTCCTCCGAGTACGTCAATTAAATCAGCAAAAGTTTTCATATCAATAACAATATACTGATGAATTGAAATACCTAGCAGCTGCGAAACTTGACGAACCATTAAATTTGCGCCGCCAAATTGATACATATTGCCTAAACGTCCGGCACTTGCTCCAGCTGGAATTACCCAAGTGTTTCGTGGAATTGATATTATTCTTGATCGCCCGGTGTCATTTGAAAAACTTAATACTAAAATTGTATCAGCACTAGGCTCAGCATTTCCTTCAGCGTCCGTTGCTCCTTCATCAACTCCTAAAATCAAAATGTTTGTATAACCGTCGAATCGAGGATTAGGACTGCCTTGACGTGCCGTCTTGCGATCGTTGTAGTCTTGATACATTGTCTGGACTTCGTTAAAAAAATGACTGCCGACGTTGTAAGCACCTAGACCGATGAATAAAATTGCAGAGATACAAAGTCCAATCAAAGTAACCATAAAAACGAGACGGAAAAATTTCCTTCTCCGCCGCTTGCCCATTAATTTGCGTTTCTTCGCAATGTTATCTTTCGTTTCATTCGTTTGATCAGCCATTGTCATTCTCTCTCTAATGTAGAATTTAGAATGCAGAATTTAGAATTATTTATTGTCAATTTCATTCTGCATTTTGCATTCTACATTCTTAATTAACATTTCATTTCTTGCTATAACAGTATTCGGGTGAATTAACGACTTTTTACTAATTATAAAGATGATTGATTGATTCATTCCTTCTAAGATCATTTCGTCAAGACTCGCCGTCTCTGCAAGTTGTCTTAATTTATCAACGCCGGGATAATTTCTATTTGGTTCAATCATATCAGCAAAATAAATTATCTTGTCTAACTTCGTCATATTTCGACCGCCGACGGTATGTCGATAGATCGCTTGAGATATTTCTTCATCGTCAACGTTATAAATTTCTTTGATCATTTTTGCGCCAATGTAAGAGTGAAGAAGTAAAGGCAGTTGCTTTTCAACTTCACCGATCTCAATTCCACGCTTGATCGCCTCGTCAATCATTTGATCGTCTTCAAATTCTCTTGCACAATCGTGGAGAAGTCCGGCGATAAATGCCTTGTCAACGTCGACATTAAATCGCTTTGCAAGTGTAACGGCGGTATTAGCAACGCCGATCGAATGTGTAAATCTATTTTTCTTCAATCGACTTTGCAACGTCTTTATCATTTCTTCTTTAGTCATAACTTTCATTCTCTTTTGAATACAATTTTTCTTTTTTGATATAACTTTCAACAGAATCAGGAACTAAATAGCGAATCGATCGACCGTTAGCAACTTTATTTCTAATTTCCGTTGATGATATTTCGATCTTCGGCGTATCAATTTTTTTAATATGTCCTTTAATTTTAAAATCATTCTCAACCGTCTCAATGTTAAATTCAGTTCCTTCACGAGTTGCCACGACGAATTGACATTTGCCGATTAATTCCTGTGCATTATGCCACGTTGAAAGCTCAAGTGCAGCATCAGCACCTAATATAAAATAAAATTCCGTGCCGACTTCATAATCATTCTTAAGCGTGTCAAGCGTGTCAACGGCATATGAATAGCCTTGTCGATTTATTTCGATCGTCGAAACTCTGAAATGTTTATTAAAGCACGTTGCTAAAATCGTCATTGCCAAACGATGCTCAGTCGAAATGATTTCACGATCACGCTTATGAGGTGGACGCGCCGAAGGAATGAATAACACTTCGTCAAGGCTTAACGAATCACGAACAGCCTCCGCCGTCACTAAATGACCGTTATGAATCGGATCGAACGTGCCGCCCATAATTCCAACTTTCAAGTCGCTGCGCTCCTTTCAAATGTAGAATTAAGAATGTAGAATTAAAAAAATAATTCTGCATTCTGCATTCTTAATTCTGAATTATCTAATCTGTCCTTCGCCGTAGATTAAATATTTCGTCGTCGTCAAAGCCTCAAGTCCCATAGGTCCACGAGCGTGCAATTTCTGAGTACTAATTCCAATCTCAGCTCCAAATCCAAATTCAAAACCGTCAGTAAATCGTGTCGAGGCATTAACATAAACCGCCGCCGCGTCAACTTCCTGCAGAAATTTATGTGCGTTGTGAATGTCCTGTGTAATGATCGAATCGCTATGCTCAGTATTATATTTATTAATGTGCTCAATCGCCGCGTCAATGTCGTCAACAATCTTGATCGACAAAATCAAATCATTGTATTCAGTTGACCAATCGTCCTCAGTCGCCGCTTTCATATCCGGGCAAATCTTCAAACAACGTTCACAGCCTCTAATTTCAACTTCTTTCTTCTCAAGTGCCATTTTAACCATCGGCAAAAATTTTTCTGCAATATCTTTATGGATCAAAAGCGTTTCCATTGCATTACACACTGACGGACGTGAAGTCTTTGCATTGACGGCAATTTTAATCGCCATATCAAGATCAGCGTACTTATCAACGAATTGATGACAAATTCCTGTTCCGGTTTCAATAACATTCACGCTTGAATTTTCAATCACTCGTTGAATTAAACCTGCGCCGCCACGTGGAATAATAATATCAATGATCCCACGCAATTTACACATCATTATCACTGCGTCACGATCAATTATATCAATAAACTGAATTGCTCCGTCAGGCACTCCAACACTATAAGCCGCTTGCTGAAGAATCTCAACTATTTTGATATTAGAGTTGATCGCTTCACTGCCGCCTCTCAACACGCAAGCATTACCGGATTTTAAACAAAGTGCAACTGCATCAACTGTAACATTCGGACGAGCTTCATAAATAATTCCGATCACGCCGAAAGGTACTCTAACACGACGAATTTCTAAACCATTAGGACGTTTAACATAAAAATCACCGCTGCCAATCGGATCAGCTAATGCCGCCGTTTGTCTCAAGCCTTCCGCCATATCAGCAATTCTTTTTTCAGTGAGTGTCAAGCGATCAATATAAGATTTTTTAACGCCTTTAGCCTTAGCCGCCTCAACGTCAACTGCATTTGCTTTCAAAATTTCTTCTTTACGATTTTGAATTTCTTCAGCCATTTTCAAAAGTGCATCGTTTTTAATCGCCGTTGAAAGAGTTGCTAACTTGACGCTAGCTTTCTTAGCCGATTTTGCTTTCTGTTCAATAGTCTTTTTGATCTCTGTCATTTTTAATTACCTCACTTTCAATTATATATTTCAAAAAACTTTTTTAATTCGCAGAAAAAATAGTTCCAAGTTTTTCACCATTAAGACAACGGCGAATTACGTTAAACTCAGAACCATTAACAATTACCGTTGAAATTCCGGCGGCTTTAGCAATTTTCGCCGCTTGAATCTTCGTAAACATTCCACCGGTTCCAAGTTTAGTACCTGCGCCACCAGCAATTTTTTCAATCGACGGCGTGATCTCATTAATTTCATCAATCAACTTTGCATTTGAATTACTCTTCGGGTTGCTGTCATATAAACCGTCAATGTCAGTTAAAATGATCAAAACTTCTGCGTCAATCATCGTTGCAACTAACGCAGACAAATTATCGTTATCGCCGATCTTGATCTCATCAGTTGCAACTGCGTCATTCTCATTGATAACCGGGATCACACCCATTTTTAAAATTGCAAGCAATGAATTTCTGGAATTTTCACGAGCGTGATCATCAACTGTATCATTGCCCGTTAATAAAAGTTGCGCCATCGTCTTGCCATATTCAGCAAAAAATTTTTCGTAAATGTGCATTAAAACACCTTGACCGATCGCTGCAAGTGCTTGATTTTCAGTTACAGTGTCCGGCTTAGAATTTAAACCCATTCGACCTATTCCGGCGGCGATCGCTCCGCTTGAAACAAAAATTATTTCTTTACCTGCGTTATGAAGATCGGAAATTTCTCTTATCAAATGATCTATTCGTGATAAATTTAATTTTTTCGTTGCAGGATATGCAAGCGTACTTGTTCCAACTTTTATAACAATTCGATTTGCTGATTTTAATTTTGATCGTGCGTCACTCATAATTCATCACCACAAATTTTTATCATATTTAATTCATTTGCTTTCATTATATATTCATATTTAAAATTGTGCAAGTTACTTTTTTAAAAAAATGATTTTTTCTTGAAAAAATTTTTTTGATCGATCGACTTAAAAATATTTTGCTTGATTTTGCGATCTTAATAACTTATAATAAACTCAAAATTGTTTGAAAATTATAGTCAGCGGTTCGGCTATAAAAAATGCAGGGAAGTGATCGCATTGAGACAATATTTAGTAACGGCAGAAAGTTCTTCAGAACTCAAAAGCAAATTAAAAAATATCAGAGAAAAAATTGAAATAGAAAATCCAAAGAGTGTTTTAGTTAGAGCTTTTTTGATCGAATGGCACATTGAAAAAGTAGAAGAATTTTCAAAAGTGTTAATTGAAGAATTGCCGATGGCTGAGATCGTTGGCTGTGGAAGCAACGGCAGTATAGTTGATTCAAAAGTAATGGAAGGCAAGCATCTTTTTGTCATAACATTTTTTGATAAGACGAAATTGCAGACGCTCAGTTATGAATTTGGAAAAGGCTTTGAAAGCGTAATTTCAAATGTAATATGCGGCGAAGTTGATCGAAGACAAAATGTCCGTGCTGTTGAATTATTTACAACGCTTTTGAAGATGGACGCAAGGAAATTTTTAGGCGGCATTCACTTTCAAGATAAATCAATATCAGTGTTCGGATCGAATGTTATGGGCGTTGTTCCTAATGCTACCGATGATTTAAAAGAAAGTGCATTTATTCTGTCGAAAAATGGAGTTGTTAAAAGTGGAGCGGTTGTTGTAGTTTATCTTAGTGATGATCTTCAAGTTAATCTTTATCGTGTACTTGGATTTAAGCCGCTTGGTATGGAATTTTTAGTTAATAAATCTTCAACACGAGTAATTGAAGAACTTGATCAAAAACCGGCTTATGAAGTTTATAAAAATTTTTTAGAGATACCGAACGATGAAAATTTTGTTGCAAATACGATCGGTTTTCCTTTTATGACTCAAGAATATAATCACGATGTTTTGAGAATACCGGCTGAATGCACTAAAGAAGGATATATTGTCTCAAATGCAGGCATTCCACAAGGAAGAAAGATCAGATTAACTTATGGTAATCCTGGTGAAATTGTTGAAGATATTCGTAATTGTAGAGAGAAAGTCAGACAATTCAAGCCGGAAGTTGTATTGATCTATGACTGTATACTTAGAAAATCATTTTGGGGCAATGGGATCAATTTAGAAATAGGACCTTTTGATAAATTTCCGTCGACTGCTGGATTCTTTTCTGAAGGTGAACTGTTCGGAGTTAAAGAAGGTATCATTCACAATGAATGTACTTTTTTACTTATTGCAATGCGTGAAAGTGAAGGCGTTGAAATTGAGCCGTTTGAAGACAAAAAAATAATTGCCAGCAAAGAAGTTTCAATGCTTAGAAGAATGGCAACTTTTGTTGAAAAGACAACTTCATTTCTTGATATGGCTTATAAGCAAATGACAATCTTAAATCAGCAGCTTCAAATGATGAATGTTCAATTAAGTTATATGGCGTTGACTGATGAATTGACACAATTATTTAATCGACGTGAGATCGAACAAAGAATACATAACGCTTTCATTTCTGCAAGACTTCTTGGCAAGACAGTTGCTTTGATAATGATCGACATTGATTTTTTTAAAAAAGTAAACGATACATACGGACACGCAACAGGCGATATGGTTTTAAAAGAAGTTGCAAAGATCATTCACGATCAAGTTAATGAAGATAACGGCGAAGCGGCAGGACGTTGGGGCGGCGAAGAATTTATTGTGCTGTTGCCTGGTTATGATTCTAACGGAGCTAGTAAAGTTGCAGAGAGAATCAGACGTGAAATCGAAGCGCACGAATTTACCGGCGTTGGTCAACGAACTGTCAGCGTTGGAGTTACTTGTGCAAAAAAAGGTGAATCTGAAGAAGATGTATTTATTCGATCGGATAATGCACTTTATAAAGCAAAAGAGTCCGGGCGAAATCGTGTTGTGATTTTGTGATATGACAAGTGAAACGGCTGCATTAGAGGCATTACTATTCGCCGCAGGTGATCCGCTTACAAAAGAAAAAATCGCCGAGTTGATGAATATCGGTGTTATTGATGCATTAAAACTTCTGCGACAACTTGAAAATGAATTAGTTGGACGTGGAATAATTTTGCGTGAAGTTTCAAACGGCTGGCAACTTTCAACACGTGCTGAATATTTTTCGCTCGTTGATAAATTATCTTCCGTTGTAAGTTTAAAAATTTCAACTTCAATGATGGAAACGCTATCGATCATTGCGATGCTTCAACCGATCACAAAAGTTGAGATCGAAGAAATTCGCAGTGTTAGAGTTGATCGAGCGATCGTCAAGCTGATTGATTTAGAGTTGATTGAAGAAGTCGGAAGAAAGCCTGTGATCGGACGACCGATTTTATATGGCACGACAGAAAATTTTTTAAATGTCTTCGGGATCAAATCAATAAACGAACTAAATGATCAGCAAACATAATCGCTTTAATGTAGATTAAAATTAATTCTGCATTCTACATTCTAAATTCTTAATTAAAATTAACCTTTTCAATGAAATTTAAATCTGTTAAAATGTTCAGGAAAAAATTTTTTTGAAAGGTGTTTTTTTATGGATTTTTTACACGCGATAATCAACGACATTAACAATTTTATCTGGACGAATATAATTATCGTTGCACTGATCGGACTTGGAATTTACTTCACGTTTAAAACAAAATTTGTTCAACTACGTCTGTTGAGTGAAATGATCAAATTGATAACTTCAAGCGCAGGTGATAAGACAAGCGGCAAAGAGATCAGCGGCTTTCAAGCATTTTGCGTTAGTACCGCGTCAAGAGTTGGCGTTGGAAATATCGCCGGCGTTGCGATCGCAATCGTTACCGGTGGACCTGGTGCAGTCTTTTGGATGTGGTTGATCGCTTTCATTGGTTGCGCCACCGGTTTTGTTGAAAGTACTCTTGCACAAATTTATAAATTGCCTAAAGGGCAAGGAGCCTTTCACGGCGGACCGGCTTATTATATTAAAAATGCTTTAAATCAACCGGCGATCGCTAAACTTTTTGCAATTTTGATCTCCGTAACGTTCGGTTTGATTTATGTTTCAGTTCAAGCAAATACGATCGCTTTATCAGTTGAAACAGCTTTTCAAATCGATCATAAAATCACAGCATTTATATTAGCGGCTTTAACTGGACTTGTAATTTTCGGTGGTATGCATAGAATTGCAAAGGTTACTGAATTTCTTGTACCGATAATGGCAGGAATTTATTTATTGTCAGCGATTGTAATTATCTTGATGAATTTTGATAAAGTTCCTTCAATGTTTGCATTGATCTTTCACGATGCTTTTAATCCTCAAGCGGCAGTTGGTGGAGGATTCGGTGCAGTGTTTATGACAGGCGTAAGACGTGGATTATTTTCAAATGAAGCCGGTGAAGGATCAGTTCCTAACGCTGCGGCGACTGCGACAGGTAAACATCCTGCTCGTCAAGGTTTAATTCAATCGTTCGGTGTTTACGTTGACACTTGGTTAGTCTGCACGGCGACGGCCTTCATTGTCTTGTTGACGGAACAATATCAAATCGGCGGTGATTTAACCGGCATAGCTTTAGCACAAAAATCATTAGGATCAGTCTTCGGTTCGATCGCTCCGACTGCGCTTTCAATAATCGTTTTTATGTTTGCATTTAGTTCGATCGTTGGAAATTATTATTACGGTGAAATTAATATTGCGTTCTTTGAAGGCGATGAAAGCGGTGACAATCCGAGTGCACTTGCAAGAAACGCTTTGATCATTTTTAGAATCCTTGTTGTGTTAATGGTGATCTTCGGCGGATTCGCTGAATTGTCATTCGTTTGGGATAGTGCTGATTTGTTTATGGGTTTTCTCTGCTTGACGAATCTTTATGCTATCGCTCGTCTTGGTAAATTCGCTTTCATTGCGCTTGATGATTATGT